>NZ_JAGPXJ010000145.1:0-11512 GCF_018070605.1 Streptomyces sp. B15 | reverse complement strand
ACGCGGGGGGGGGGGGGGGGGGAGGGAGCGGCCGCCGAGCGGGTGCCCAGCGCCCGTTCCCGTGAAGGTCGAGCCGGGGCCCGCCCAGCGGCCGTCCCCGTGAAGGTCGTCACCCCCGCTCGGGGTGGTGGACGACCGTGAAGAGGCGGTCGGGGCCAGGGGCTTCCAGCTCGTCGACCGCGGCGACGGACAGATCCTCGGCGCTGATCCACGAGCGGCCGTCGGTGCTGGTGAGCAAGGTGTCGGTGCCGCGCCGATAGCGGCCGGTGCGGGCACCGGGTTCGAGCAGGGCCGGTGGGCTCAGATACGCCCAGTCGCCACCGGCGCGGTCCTGGCAGGCCCGCAGCTGTGCCACACCGGCTGCGGCGACGGTCTCGAACTCGGCGGGCACGTACGCGGGGTTGTCGGCCACCAGCAGTTCGGGGTCCTCCGGGCTGCGCAGCGCTCCGGCGCCGCCGACCACGAGGACGCGAGCTCCCAGCCGCGCTGCGGCATCCAGCACCGTGCGGGTGGCGCCGACCAGGAATTCCTGATCGACCGGCAAGGTCCGCACGGCCAGTACGACGGCGTCCACGGCGCCGGGCGAGTTTGTCCCCGCGAGCGCCTCGTACACGGAGCGCGGGTCGTTCGCGTCGGTCGCGATCGGCGTCACGTCGGGGTACTCGCTCACGCCGCTCGCGGGCTTCCGCGAGAGGGCGAGCACCCGGTGGCCGCGTGCGCCGGCCTCGGTGATGACCCGGCTGCCGACCATCCCGGTGGCGCCGACCACGGCGATCGTCAGGTTTTCCTTCATCGAATCCGTCCTTCTGGGATCAGGTGTTCTCGCGTGCGGTCTTCCTCGGTTCCGGTTCCGGTCGCGGTCGCGGTCGCGCCGGTCGGTTCCGGTGCCGGTTCCGGCGCGGGTGCCGGTGCCACGGGTGGCGGTTCCGGTGCGGGTGTCGGCCGCCCGCGGGTGAGGCGGTCGAACAGGTGGGGGGCCGAGAGCTGTGCGGCGAGCATGGCGGTGAGGGCGAGGACGAACCCGAGGGTCTGCAGCGGGCTCAGCGACTCGCCCAGCACGAGGCCGATGACCGTCGCGACCAGGGGAGACAGCAGCACCAGCGGTGCGGAGGCACCGACCGGCAGTTTTCCGACGCCGCGGAACCACAGCGCGTACGCGATCAGTCCGCCCATGCTGCCCAGCCACAGGTAGCCGCCGACTGCCGCGGCGTCGATCCGCTGCGGCACCCCCTCGAAGGCGAAGGTGAGCGGGAGCAACAGCAGCCCGCCGACCGTCAGTTGCCAGCCGGCCAGCGCCATGGGACCGACTCCCACCGGGCGGCCCCAGCGCTTGGTGAGGACGACACCGCCGGCCATGGCGGTCGTATGGCCGAGGCCGGCGAGCACTCCCACGGCGTCCAGCCGGGCCTGAGGTCCGAGCACGACGAGTCCTACGCCGAGCACGCCGAGCAGGCCCCAGGCCAGTCGCCAGACCGTCGGCCGGTCGCGGAGCACGGCGACGGCCAGGCCGGCGACCAGCAGCGGCTGTGCGGCGCCGAGGGTGGCGGCGACGCCGCCGGGGAGTCGTTCGGCGGCCAGGAACAGCAGCGGGAGCCCGCCGATGTTGAGCACGCCCAGGACGGCTGCCTTCCACCACCACTCACCGCGTGGGAGTACCCGGGTGAGGGCCAGCGCGAGCAGTCCGGCGGGCAGGGCGCGCATCAGCCCGGCGAACAGCGGATGCCCGGGCGGCAGCAGTTCCGTGGTGACGACGTACGTGGTGCCCCACGATGCGGGAGCGAGCGCGGTCAGCGCGACGGTTGCCGCCTGTTGCGGGCGCGAGGGCGGCGGCGGGCCCGGCGACCCTTCGGTCTGGGTGTTCATAGGAGGAGTCTCGGGGGCACCCGAGCATCTATCCAAAGCATGGTTGCAATAGCAGCTATGAAGCAGAACGATGATGCGATGGACCTGCAACAGCTCAGATATGTCGTCGCCGTTGCGGAGACCCGCAACTTCACCCGCGCCGCCGAGCGTTGCCGTGTGGTGCAGTCGTCGCTCAGCCACCGGATCGCCGGCCTCGAACGGGAGCTGGGGGTCAAGCTGTTCGCCCGGTCCAGCCGCCGTACGGAGCTGACCAGCGCCGGAGAGGCCTTTCTGGCCGGCGCGCGCGAGTGCCTGGCCGCCGCCGACCGTGCGGTCGCCGACGCCGCCGCGGCAGCCGGTGTGGTACGCGGCCGGCTCGCCGTCGGCATGATCAGGACGACGGCCGCCATCGATGTCCCCGAGCTGCTCCAGCGGTACCGCGCCCGGTACCCGGACGTCCGGGTCGGCCTCCGCGCCGGGAGCAGTGACGAGCTGGCCGCGGCCGTCCGGAACGGCGAACTGGACATCGCCTTTCTCGGCCTCCCGGAGGGTGAACGTCCGGCTGACGTGGAGGCCCTCGTCCTCGACCGCGACGCACATGTACTCGTGGTGTCGGCCGGCCATCGGCTCGCCGGTGCCTCCCAGGTCACGCTGCACGACGTTGCCGAGGAGACGTTCGTGGACTTCAGGGACGGGTCACCGGGCCGGGCCCAGTCCGATCAGGCGTTCGCCGCCGCGGGCCTGGTCCGCGATGTCGCGTACGAGGCAGGAGTGGCCGAGCTGATCACCCAGCTCGTCGCGCGGGGGCTCGGTGTCGCGCTGCTGCCGTCGGCGTTCGTCCGGCCGCTGGCCGCCGATGATCCGCACCTGGCACTGGTCCCGGTGTCCGACGGTCCCCGGCGCATCGAGTATCTGGCATGGAGCCGCTTCAATCCGAGCCCGGCCACCCGAGCGCTGCTCGACGTCCTCGGGGTCAGGTCGGGGGTCGGACCGGGAGCCGAGGGGCCCGGCTCGCGGTCGGGG
Source organism: Streptomyces sp. B15 (assembly GCF_018070605.1). Classification (NCBI taxonomy): domain Bacteria; kingdom Bacillati; phylum Actinomycetota; class Actinomycetes; order Kitasatosporales; family Streptomycetaceae; genus Streptomyces; species Streptomyces sp. B15. Next base: position 8,647 of record NZ_JAGPXJ010000145.1, on the reverse strand, counting down.
CGGGTGTGAAGCCGGGCCCCGGGAAGCCAGGAGCGCCCCCCAGGCGAACAGGAGAACGGGACAACAGGTGCGACCCCCAGGGGATCAGCGCTTGGTCCCTCGGTACGCCCGGGGGTCACTCGGCACCGCCGGTCGCCTCCAGCCGACGGACCGACCGTTCGAGCTCGGCGATGCGATCGGCCAGTGCGGTGCCGTCCGGGGAGTCGCGGCCGCGCAGCAACACCTCGATGCGGACCAGCTGTTCGGTGATCCGGTCTCGCTGCTCGGCGTCGCCTTCCTCCGCCCGCGCGGAGTCCGCTCCCTGAGTGCCCGGACCGCCGTCCTCCGGCCGCCGCCCGGCGTCCGCGCCCGGCAGCCGCCGAAGCTGTTCGGCCTGGACGGCGAGCTGTCGGTTCTTGCGGTCCAGGTCCAGGAACACGTTGACCTTCGTACGCAGTATCCAGGAGTGATGGGCTTGGGGAGGAGATCGGCGGCTCCCAGGGCGTAGCCGCGGTAGGCGTAGTCCCGGTCCGCTTCGTTGCCGGTCAACAGGATGATGGGGACATCCTTGGTCTGGTCGAGTCGCTTGATGTTGCTCGCCGTCTCGAAGCCGTCCATCCGCGCGAGCGTCGCCCGGCCGCAGGTCCTGCATCGGCCGGGTGGAAGAGTCCCACGAAAATCGCAAGGAGAAGCACCACTATGAACGTCATCACCAACCTGCTGGCCGGCGTCGTCAACTTCCCCGGCTGGCTCATCTGACGTATGTGCGCGGCGCCGTCCCTCCCTGTCCCACGGAGGGGCGCCGCCGCGCGTGCTGGGGGGGCCGATCGGTGGCTCAGCGTTGGCCGACATGGTGGACTCGCGTACGACTCCCCATGCGGTACGCGAGCTGCGGCACCGAGGCCGGCGACACCGCGGCCGCCGCGGCCAGGGCTGGCAGGCTGGAATTGCCGGCTGCGGTCAGGCTTGTGAGCACCGCCGGGGAAGCGTGACGTGCCCCGGCCGGCGTTCGAACGTGTCCATCACGAGCCACTCGTCCAGCTCCGGGTCGTAGAGATTCTGGACGCCGAATTGCAGCACCTGCCAGAACGTGCCCCGGTCGTGCTGGTCGACGTAGATGTCACCCAGCGCGAGCGGGAACCGCAGGAACGCTCCCGGAGGACGTTCAGGCAGCACGACACCGACCCTCCAGTGGTTCACATGCCGCCGTGGCTTCCGCTCCAGGGTCTCCCGCCCGACAAACCGCGCTTTGCCGAGTAGTTGGTTCAACTGGCGCAGATTGAAGCCCGGGACCCGGGAGCAGGAATGTTCGGTCAAGCCCGGCCACTTGTAGGTCAGGGTGTAGAGGGTGTCGTTGTAGATCAGATTCGTGAACCAGATCGGGTACTGCGGGCCTCCCGCGATCATTTGACTGTCGCCGTTTCTCCCCTGCCAGCTGAACGGGACCGTGATCCCCAGATCCCGGACGATCCACTCGCCCCTCCCCCGGAAGTTGCGCGGGAGGCGAGGAGGCGGTGGCGTCGGGGAGACGGACCGCTTCGCAGCCACGACTTCGAACGACCGGACCCCTTCGCTCGGAGCAGCGGTCCCGGCGTCGGCCGACGGGGACACCGTCGGGCCGATGGCGAGCACCCCCGCGAGAGCCGCCGCCGACGCCGCCCGACGTGTGAGTCTCCAGCCCATGACCTCTTCCCCTCGGTTCTCGGGACCGTGTCACCGCGGCTCGGATCGGGACGCGGCGGTGCTCCCCGCGGTATGAGCCGGGGAGGCAGCAGTGACAAGCAGGAGATTCTGTATCAAACCGCGGGAGAGACGCCGGCAAGGCGCGCCGCCCACCCTCCGGCACGGCCCTGGTTGTCTCACCTGCACGGGTGGCCGAGTCAGCCGATTCTCCGGCTTGCCGGCCAGGCACCGAAGGGGTGCCTCCCGCCCTCCGACGCCACGTACCGGCGAGAGCTGTCTGCGCGCTGTCCTGCCGGGGCCGGGCCGGAGCCGGGGCCGGAGTCCGCAGCTCCGACGCGGTGACGGGACGACGGATCCCGCGGGGCCCGGCCGGCACGCCGTCGCGCTCTCACACGGAGGGCCCTGTAGTGCCGGCGAGACCTGCCGCGCGGGCGGCCAGGGCTTCCAGGAGCAGATCCAGGGCGTTCTCGAAGGCCGAGCCGGCCATCGTGGGCAGCTCTTCTCGGACTGCGTGCAGATGGGGGTACGTCTCGGCAGGCACCTGCGGGTATGCCTCCCGCCACGCCTGCTCATCTCCCTCCCGGGTGGCGGACGGCAGCCGCAGTACGGCAGCGTCCAGGGCGGCGTGGCCGAGCACCGTGTCGATGAAGGCGTGGTAGTGGCGTACGGCCGCCGCCTTGTCGAAGCCCGCGCGGAGCAGCAGCCCGATGCCGATGTCGACGGCGTGGTACTCGTGGGGGCGCCGAGTGACGCGGCTGGTGCTGAGCGCGGCGATCCGGGGATGGCGGAGGGCGGATCGGTAGACGCGAAGCGCCAGCTCCCGCAGCCGCTCCGGCCACGGCCCCTCGGCGGAGAAGCCGTCCAGGGCTTCTCCGATGAGGCGGTCGGCCACGGCGAGGAATAGATCGTCGGTGTTGCGGAAGTAGCGGTAGACGGCACTGGGGTCGGCGCCGAGCGCCGCGCCGAGCCGGCGGACGGTCAGCGCCTCGCCGCCGTGCTCCTCGATCAGCCCGAGGGCCCGGTCGACGATCACATCCGCCGTGAGCACCACGCCGGACCTGGTCGGCCGTCGCCGCTTGCGCTCGCCCGCGATACGTTCGCGCGGCACCACGTGTCCCCTTTCAGCTCATTTGTCGCGGATTTTTTGACCGCTCTTTCCGAGTCCCGCCGAGTCCCGCCGATTCTTGCCAGTCTTGCGGCCTTGCGAGACTCGCCTGTCTTGCCGGGTCTCGAATGGTGGTGAGTTCCGGTGAGGTCCTCAGGCGTCCCGGAGCGAGTCACCCGGACGGTAGCCCCCCAGTTAATCACCGGCCCCGTCGGCTCTCTTCCGTTTCCGCTTCTCCTGCCTCCCGGCTTCCGGGGCGGCCCTCCCGGCTTCCGCGTCGGCGGCTTACGTCAACAGTATTGACGTAAGCCGCCCCTCGCTGTTCCATCGTCCGCACATCGACGCGGCCCACGCCGCTCGGTGAGCTGTCCGGCGAGCTGAGGAGGAGATCCATGCGAAATGACGGACGGCCCGTGCTGCGGCGCACTCTCGGGGTGCGCGACGGTATGGCCGTAGCCGCCTCCAGCACGGCGGCCACCACGAGCATCGGCATCGGCATGGGAGCACTGGCAGCGAGCGCCGGGCGCCAGATCCCGGGCCTGCTGCTGCTCGCCTTCCTTCCCGTCTTCGGTATCGCCGTGGCCTACTCCCGGCTGAACCGCTCCGAGCCCAACTGCGGCAACGCATACGTGTGGGTGGGGCGTTCGCTCAGCCCGTGGGCCGGATTCCTGACCGGCTGGGTACTGCTGGTGGGGACCGTGGTCTTCATGGCGTACACCGGCGCGGTCACCGGCTCGGTGGTGCTGCAGTTCCTCAACAAGGCGGGCCTGCACAGCGCGTTCGGTGTCGCCCTTGACCCGGCCTCCACCGGCGTCAGCACGGTCGTCGGGTTGGTGGCGCTGGTGGTGGTCACGCTGACGGCGGCTACCGGAGTGCGGTCAGCCACCCGCCTCCAGCTGTGGCTGCTGGTCTTCGAGTACGCCGTGCTCTTCGTCTTCTGCGGCTGGGCTCTCTTCGTCGGCGACCAGGACTTCTCGCTCTCCTGGCTGAACCCCTTCGCGATCGGTTCCGTGGCGTCGCTGTCCCAGGCCCTGGTACTGGCGGTCTTCATCTACTGGGGCTGGGACGCGGCGTTCTCCGTCACCGAGGAGACGCGCGACCCGGCGGACGCGGCACGTGGCGGTCTGATCGCGCTGCTGGCGATGCTCGGACTGTTCCTCTTCGGCTCGATCGCCTTTGAAAGGGTGATGAGCGACGAGGAGCTGGTACGCAACGGCCCGCAGGCGCTCACCTTCCTGGGCAGCCACCTGGCCCCGGAGCCATGGGCCTCCCTGCCGCTGGCGGCGCTGATGTGTTCCGCGTTCGCCTCGCTGCAGTCGAGCGTGATCCCCACCGCACGCGGGGCCCTGGCCATGGGCCGGGACCGCACTCTTGGTGAGGTGTGGACGCGGGTGAGCCCCCGCTTCGGCACCCCCGCACTCGGCACGACCCTGATCATGGCTCTCGCCGCGGCGCTGGCGGTGCTCGCCCTCGGCATCCCCAAGCTGAACGACATGATCCTCACCGCCGTCAACTCGATCGGCCTGCTCGTCGCCCTCTACTACGGACTCGCCGCACTGGCCTGCGCGGTCCGCTTCCGGCACCGGCTGCGCGCGGGTCCGGTCGAGGCGCTGTGCTCGGTCATCATTCCGCTGCTCAGCTCCCTCGCACTCTTCGGCCTCGGTGCCGTCCTCGCGCACCACTACGCCACCATGAGCGACCACTTCGCGGCGCGCCCGGACAACGGCTGGTTCATGCTGCTGGTCCCGTGCCTCTTCCTGGCGACCGGACTGGTCGTGGCCGCCTGGGCGAAGTGGCACCGGCGCTCGCCCTACTTCGCCTCGGGCCGCGGGACCGACGCTGACTCCGTCGAGCTGCCGGTGGACGGCGTCGCGCCCGAACGCGCACCCGGAGCAGCGTCCACATCCACCCCCGAAGCCGAGCCCGAACCGGCGTCCACGCCCGCCCCCGGGCCCGCGACCGCATCCGCCCCCATGCCCCGGAAGGGAGCCCCTTCATGACCCGTCAGCACCCGGCTCCGGCTGATCTCGTCCTGGCCGGCGGCCCCGTACACACCGTCGACCCGGCCCGCACCCGGGCGAGTGCGCTCGCGGTGCGGGAGGGGCACATCATCGCCGTCGGACACGAGGAGGTGCGCGAGTTGATCGGCCCGCGCACGGAAGTCGTCGACCTGGCCGGGAAGTTGCTGATCCCGGGCTTCCAGGACGCACATGTGCACGCGGTCGGCGGCGGGGTGGAGCTGGGGCAGTGCGATCTGACCGGCGACGTCACCGTGGAGGCCTATCGCCGCCGCATCCGCGCGTACGCCGACGGCCGCCCTGATGCGCCATGGATCACTGGAGGGGGCTGGTCGATGGAAGCGTTCCCCGGCGGCACCCCGACCCGGGCACTGCTCGACGAACTGGTGCCCGACCGACCGGTCTATCTGGTCAACCGCGATCACCACGGCGGCTGGGCCAACACGCGGGCGCTGGAACTGGCCGGTGTCACGGCCGCCACCCCCGACCCGGCCGACGGACGCTTCGAGCGCGACCAGCGCGGCGAGCCGACCGGCATGCTTCAGGAAGGCGCCATGACGCTGGTCGCCTCGGCGATCCCCGCCCCGGCGCCGGAGGAACTCACCGAGGGGCTGCTGCGAGCCCAACGGCTGCTGCACTCCCACGGGGTGACCGCCTGGCAGGATGCGCTGCTGGGCGATCACGGAGGTCTGCGCGACCCCTCGCCGGCCTACGCCGACGCCGCCCGCCGGGGGTTGCTGACCGCGCGGGTCACCGGTGCCCTGTGGTGGGACCGGGCCCGCGGTCTGGAGCAGCTGCCCGAACTGGAGGAACGCGCGGGTGCGCTGACGTTCGGACGGCTGCGGGTCCGTACGGTCAAGATCATGCAGGACGGGATCGCGGAGAACCACACTGCCGCGCTGCTCGGCCCCTACCTGACCGCGTGCGGCTGCACTTCGGACAACACCGGCATCTCCTTCATCCCGCCTGAGCGGCTGCGTACCTATGTGGCCCACCTCGACGCCAGGGGCTTCCAGGTGCACTTCCACGCGCTCGGTGACCGAGCGGTACGGGAGGCGCTGGACGCCGTGGAGACCGCCCGCGAGGTCAACGGCTGGAGGGACAACCGGCCGCACCTGGCCCACCTGCAGATCGTCCACCCCGACGACGTTCCCAGGTTCCGGCGACTCGGTGCGACCGCCACCGTCCAGGCCTTGTGGGCGGCGCACGAACCGCAGATGGACGAGCTGACCATCCCCTTCATCGGACCGGAACGCGCCGCGCAGCAGTACCCGTTCGGAAGTCTGTTGCGCAGCGGGGCGACGCTCGCCGCGGGCAGTGACTGGCCGGTGTCCAGCCCGGACCCGCTCGCCGCACTGCATGTCGCCGTCAACCGGCGGCTGCCCGGTGGAAGTGCGGATACCCCCGCCTTTCTGCCCGGGCAGTCCATCGACCTGGGCTCAGCGCTGGCCGCGTACACGGCGGGCAGCGCGTACGTGCAGCACCTCGACGGCACCGGCTCGCTCCGGGTGGGCGGCCTCGCCGACCTCGCGGTGCTGGACCGGGACATCTTCGACCGCCCCGCGGAAGAGATAGCCGAGGCCCGAGTGCTGCAGACGTATGTGGGGGGCGAGCGGGTCTACGCCGCCGACGACGCCTGAACGGCGGGCGCGCGGCGCCGGTCCGCTCGCACGGTGCACCGCGCCGGTCCGCTTGCGCGGTGCACCCTCGGCTTGGCCAGGACCGGGGCTGAGGCGAGACTCCAGAGACTGGCTGCAGTCGCAGCTACGGGTGGTAGAGGGCGCGGGCACGCGCCGTATCGACAGGTCCGTCCTCCGTGAGATACAGAAAGTGGTTCACCTGCCATGCCTGAGTGCCGCGTGCCTGACGGTTGGACGTGGTCACCCACGGCGGGTAGACGCGGAAGCCCCGCTTCCCGCCGGAGCCGTGCCTGGACACGATGCCACGCTTGCACAGGACGTCTCGCGGGAACACGAACTGTCCGAAGTATCCGCTGTCGCGGCTGCTGATGACGAAGAGATCAACTCCGTCATCGGCGTCGAAGGGCCGGGGCGGGCCTTCCACGGATCGCTGCCACACGGTGACGAACTGGCCGACTTTCGTCGGGGTGGTCTTGGCCACGCGGAACCTGACCGACAGCCCGTCGAGCGTGAACCGATGCGCTGCGTACTCGGCACCCTCCGGTTCGGGCACCGGCTGTGAACAGGCAAAGCCATTGGGGCCGTACACCAGTGTCTTCGCCGCCAGCAGGTCATCGTGAACCCGCGCCCAGGGCTGATCCGTCGCCATCCTCACATCCTGCCATCACGCCACGCCCGCCCCCACACCGCCGCTGGACCGCGAACGCTCAGCGACAGTGCTGACCGCGCGTGGCCTCCGGGTCCTGCCCACAGCCCGCCCGCGGCACCGGCGATGCCAAGCCCCAGGGGAGGGGCCGAGGCGAGCCTCGGCCCATCCCACCGCCTCACAGATCGAGCTGATAACCGAGTGCCTGGTGCGTCGGTTCGTAGCCGAGCAGCTCGTTGATGTTCCTCATGGGCTGGTTGCTGTCGGCGGTATCGGTCAGCAGGCCACCGAGCTCGGGATGGCGTTCGCGGGCCTGCCGGATCGACTCGGCCTTCATCCACTGGCCAAGGCCGTTCCCACGGTGTCCGGGCAGAACACCGGTCCCATAGTGCCGGCCGTCGCCCTTGCCGTCGCCGGGAACAACCAGCTCGGTGAATCCGGCGATCGAGCCGTCCGACGCGTCGACGGCCGCCACCGTGTGCAACAACTCGCCTCGCTCTTCGATGGCCCGCGCGGCAGCCCGGACCCGGTCCACGTCCCAGGTCACTGTCCCGAAGTCGGTGTCGTCAGCGGTACGTCATCCATGGCTCCGCGCGATACGGCGAAGGTGTGGGCGAGGTCATCTCCTGTCCGGTGGCACTCCGACGGCTGGGAGAACCTAGCTGTTCCTGAAGGCCGGTGACAAGGCGCAACCTTGCCGTTGGTCTGCGGCCGCAAGGGCCGCGTCCGGCGGTCGGCGAGGACGCCGCTGCCCCGCACCGGAAGCGCCGTAAGGGCTGGATGTTTTCCCGCCGCGATTGCTGTATGCGGTTGCCTCGATTCGGTGCGTGTTCGCCACTTGGAGGTCCTGACAGAGGCGTTGGACGTGTCGGTGGGTGATCAGGCAGGTGGCGAGGCCGAGGAGGGCTTCGTGGATGTCGTCGCGCCGTTCCCAGCGGCTCCGAAGTCGGCGGAAGCCGTGCAGCCAGGCGATCGCCCTTTCGACCACCCAGCGGAAGATGCCCGGGCCGGAGCCGTGCGGTTGGCCGCGTTCGGCGATCACCGGCGGATGCCGCGCTTCCACAGCAGTCGGCGGCCGGGCAATGACGGGCGTGATGCCACGCTCGCGCAGTCGGCGCCGGTAGCCGTCGTAGCCGTAGGCGCGGTCGGCATACAGCCGGCGTGGCCGTTGGCGGGGGCGTCCGCGCTTGACCGTAGCGGGCGTGAGACACCGCCACGAACTCACAGTCCGGGAGCCGGAGTTACTCGCTCCGCTGCTACCGCGGGCTGGGACGGGACGTCCGCGTGTGCGGATCGGGCGGGTTTGCGCTCCGCTGGTGGAGGCCGTCATCGCTTCATCGGGAACGTTTCTTGGAGGACGCCGCGCGCAGGGGCGCCGCGCGGCACCTTCTGCGCGGTCTGCCGCAAGTGGCTCCTGGCCTCGGCGGATGGAGTCACCAAAAAAAGTTGAGCGCCCCCGAGAACTTTTCGCCGGCGCGGCACATCCAATGGGTATCGGATCTTCGGCCGGTGACCCTCCCGACGCGTACGGAGGGGCGACCCACACCATATTTGCCGTGCTCCGAAGCCATCGCAC
>NZ_JAGPXJ010000144.1:0-11587 GCF_018070605.1 Streptomyces sp. B15 | reverse complement strand
GCTCACTGAAGGTGTGCGGGCCGCGCAGCAGTTCGCGCACGACCAGCGTCGTCCAGCGGCCGCGCAGCGCGTTGAGGGTGATCTCGACCGGGCAGGACGGCGTGGGTGCCACCGTCCGGGCGCGCGGGTCGGCGGGCAGGCCGGGGCGCGCGGAGCCAGGGCCGCAACTGACCGTTCGGTGAGCCACGTCGGCGGGTCCTAACGTCGGGAACGTCGGTACGCGCCGAGCCTACGGCGCCGTCCAGTCCGAGGAGGACCACCACTGTGCACAGCCAGAACAGCACGACGGGCACGACCGCCACGACCGGCCCGGCTCCCCTCCCCGTCGCCCGTCGGGCGGCCGACGTCCCGGCCGTGTTCGCGGCGCGGTTCAACACCGGGCAGCCGCGGGCGGTGGCCGAGATGTACGAGCCGGAGGCCGTCTTCGTCTCACCCGACGGCACCGTCGCCGACTCCCCCGAGGCCATCGCCCGCGCCAACGCGGACTTCCTCGCGCTGGGCCTGCCGATCACCGTGCGGCCGCGGCACGTCCACGTGGCGGGGGACACGGCGCTCCTCGTCGTCGACTGGGAGATCGCGGGCACTGCCTCGGACGGGCGGCCGACGCACCTCACGGGCACCGCGACCGATGTGGCGCGACGGGGCTCGGACGGGACATGGCGCTATGTGATCGACCGCCCGGCGGGGTAGGCCGGGCTCCCGCGGGCTACGCCTGCCGCGCCATCGCGCGCCGGAACGCGGGGGCCATCGAGGCGGGGTCGTAGTCGTCACCGACCCCCTGGACGAGAACGACGTCCCCGTCGATGTGCGCCGTGCGCAGGGGAAGCAGCTCCTGATAGGCCGGGGAGGCGTACCAGGCGCGGGCCGTCTCCCGGTCGGGGAAGGCGATGACGACGACCCCGCCCGCCCAGGAGCCCTCCAGCACCTCCGGATCGCCGCCGTGCACGAGGAAGCGCCCCTGGTACGGGTCGAGACTGGCCTGGAGGCGCTCGACATAGGTGATCAGGTCGGAGTGGACCTCGCGGTTGCGCAGCCGGGCGACGGCAAAGGCGGTCATACGGGCCTCCTCGGCGGGCGGGAATCGGATGGAACACCGGTACGGAGCGCTGTGTAGCGTGACGTGACCAGTGTCCTCGTGCCGGTGGGCAGGCGCGATGACGCCGCAGGTAATGGCGACCCCCTCGGGGCGCGCCGCGAGACGGAGGAGCACCGTGTCACAAGCACAGGCGGACAGCGAGCCGTTCACCGTTCCGATGACGGTGCGGGGATACGAGACGGACACCCAGGGGCATCTGAACCAGGCGGTGTACCTCCAGTACACGGAGCACGCGCGCTGGTCTCTGTTGCAGGCGGCCGGTATCGAGCAGGCCGCGCTGGTGGCCTCGGGGATCGGCCCGGTGGTCCTGGAGCAGACCCTGCGCTACAAGCGGGAGCTGCGGGCCGGGGACGAGGTGACGGTCAGCTGCGCCTTCGAGTGGGGCGACCGCAAGATCTTCGGGATGCGCCAGCTGATCGTCAAGGCGGACGGCACGATGGCCGCCGAACTGACCGGCGTGGGCGGGATCATGGATCTGAATGCCCGGCGCCTGGTCGCCGACCCCGGCGCGGCGCTGCGCGAGCTGGCGACGGACCCCAAGGTGCTGGGCCTGGAGTGAGCCGCCGGGCAGCTGAACGAAGTGGGCCCCCGCCGCGGCGGGGGCCCACACAGGTGTTCAGCTGCTCAGCTCAGCAGCGCTCGCTGCCGTGCTCAGAGCGCGGAGCCGGCCTTCCACTCCGCCCAGTCCATGTTCCAGCCGTTGAGGCCGTTGTCGGGCTGGATCGTCTTGTCGGGCGAGCCCTTGACCTCGACGATGTCGCCGATCAGCGAGTTCTCGTAGAACCAGGCGCCGTCGGTGTTGGGGTTGTTGGCACCCTGGGAGTCCTTGAGGCCGACACAGCCGTGGCTGGTGTTGCCGGAACCGAAGGGGGCGCCCCAGTAGTTGCCGTGGATGAAGGTGCCCGAGGTGGACAGCCGCATGGCGTGCGGCACGTCCTTGATGTCGTACCCCTCGGCGCCCTTGCGGCCGAACCCGACGGTGTTCCCGTCCATCCGGGTCTCCTTGTGCTTCTCAGAGATCACCATCTTGCCGTTGTACGTCGGGTTCTTGGCGCTGCCCGCGGAGATCGGGATGGTCTTGACGACCTTGCCGTCCCGCTCGACCTTCATCTTGTAGTTCTTCACGTCGACCGTGCTGACCTGCTTGCGGCCGATGTTGAAGGTGACCTTCTTGTCCTGGACGCCGACGTTGCCGCCGCCCGCGTTCACCCCGTCGAGGTTGAGATCGAGGGTGACCTTGGAGTTGGGCTTCCAGTACTCCTGCGGACGGAAGTCGAGCCGGTCGTTGCCGAACCAGTGGCCGACGACCTCCTGCCCGCTGGTCGAGCTGACCTTGATCGCGGACTGGACGGCCTTCTTGTTCTGGATCTGCTTGTCGAACGTGATGGAGACCGGCATGCCGACGCCGACGGTGGCGCCGTCCTCACCGGCGTAGGTGCCGATGAAGCTGTTCTCGGGGGCGACGGTGGTGAAGGTGCGGTTCTCGACGGCCTTGCGCCCGTCGCTGTCCTTGGCCGTAGCGCTGATCTCGTACTTGGTGGCCCGCTCCAGCTGCTGCGCGGGCTTCCAGCTCTTGCCGTCGGCGGCGAGCTTGCCCTCCACGGTGGTGCCGCTCTGCGCCGCCTTCAGGGAGACCTTGGTGAGCTTGCCGCTCTTGACGGAGACGTTGGCACCGTTGTTGATGCTGGCGTTGTCCGCGCCGTCCTTGGCGCCGATCTTTATTCGGGCGGCCGAGGTGTCCTTGTCGGCGGCTATGTCGTTCTTCGCGGCCGACTTCTCCTTGTCGCCGCCGTCGTCACCACCGCTGCAGGCACTCAGCGTGAGCACCCCACCGAGCAGCGCGGCCGTGACCGCGAGACCCCTGCGGTGCTTCCCCACCGTTGTCACTGGCTTCTCCATTTGCCTTCGGAACCCCATGTCTCCCCGGTAAAAGCTGCGTAGCCCCCACAGCGCCCGAAATCGGACATGTGCGCTCCAGCTCCACGCATAAGAACGCACCGGGGACTATGACCGGTTCCACTTTCTGTAAAACTGTGGTCTAGGACACCCATCCGCCTGGTTTGTAACCCCTCCCGGTTCCCAGGAAAAGCGGAAGTATGCCTTCCCCCTCGCCTCCGCCACTCAGTAACATCGGCCCGCGTACGGCCAGTTCGTCACCGATCCCCCGAGCCGTACGTCGTACCCACGCACTCAGGAGGGCGTTTCGTGTCCGAGGCCGGACCCTCGAAGCTGTCAGTCCACCGCCGTCCTCTGGCCACCGCTGCGGCAGCCGGCGGCCTACTGCTCGCTCTTTGGTTCGTGCCCACAGCCAACGCTACCCCCGAAAAACCTGACCATCCCACCCATCACAGCGACACTGTGACGGGGTTGGAACATGACCGGGGGGCGGACGCCGAGTGAACGCGCGCCGGTAGCCGCCCGGTAACCCGGGGTCAGCACCCCCAGGTCAACGGCGGGACGACGCCGGGACAGCGCCCGGCCACCCGCAGGGCGGCCAGGTCACCCCCGGACCGCCCGAGCCACCGCTAGGCCAACGGTCCCGTCACCGACTCGGCCGTGGCCACCAGCCGACCGGACCGTACGAAAGCCTCGCAGGCCGCCAGATCCGGCGCGAGATAGCGGTCCTCGCCGGGCCCCTGCGCCCCGGCCTCCCGCAGCGCGCCGATCACGGCCCGCGCCGCCTCGCCCGGCGCCAGCCCCGCCGTCCCGGAGCGCAGCTCGACCGCCCGCGTGGCCGCGTAGACCTCGACGGCGATCACCCGCGCCAGCCCGTCCACCGCCGTACGCAGCTTGCGCGCCGCCGACCAGCCCATGGACACGTGGTCCTCCTGCATGGCGGAGGAGGGGATCGAGTCCACGGAAGCCGGGACCGCGAGCCGTTTCAGCTCGCTGACCAGGGCCGCCTGCGTGTACTGGGCGATCATCAGCCCGGAGTCCACTCCCGCGTCATGGGCCAGGAAGGGCGGCAGACCGTGTGAGCGGTTCTTGTCGAGCAGCCGGTCCGTACGGCGCTCGGCGATCGAGGCGAGGTCGGCGGCGGCGACGGCGAGGAAGTCCAGTACGTAGGCGACCGGGGCGCCATGGAAGTTGCCGTTCGACTCGACCCGTCCGTCGGGCAGCACGACGGGGTTGTCCACGGCAGCGGCGAGCTCCCGCTCGGCGACCGTGCGGGCGTGCGCCAGGGTGTCCCGGCCCGCTCCGGCGACCTGCGGGGCGCACCGCACCGAGTAGGCGTCCTGCACCCGCGGCGCGTCGTCCTGGTGGTGCCCGGTCAGTCCGGAGCCGGCCAGCACCTTGAGCATGTTGGCGGCGCTGGCGGACTGGCCCGGATGCGGCCGGATGGCGTGCAGCTCGGGCGCCAGCACCCGGTCGGTCCCCAGCAGCGCCTCCAGCGACAGGGCCGCGGCGATGTCGGCCGAGGTGAACAGGCGCGCGAGGTCGGCGCAGGCCATCAGCAGCATGCCGAGCATTCCGTCGGTGCCGTTGAGGAGCGCCAGCCCCTCCTTCTCGCGCAGCTCGACGGGGGCGATGCCGTGCTCGGCCAGCAGTTCGGCGGCGGGCCGCAGCACACCCTCGGGCCCTTCCGCCTCGCCCTCGCCCATCAGCGCGAGGGCGCAGTGCGAGAGGGGGGCGAGATCGCCGGAGCAGCCCAGGGAGCCGTACTCGTGCACGACCGGGGTGATGCCCGCGTTGAGCAGGTCGGCCATGGCCCGGGCGACCTCGGGGCGTACTCCCGTGCGGCCGGAGGCGAGAGTCTTCAGCCGCAGGAACATCAGCGCGCGCACCACCTCGCGCTCGACCCGCGGCCCCATCCCGGCAGCGTGCGAGCGGACGATGTTGCGCTGGAGCTGGGCGCGCAGGTCGGGGCCGATGTGGCGGACGGCCAGGGCGCCGAAGCCGGTGGACACGCCGTAGACGGGTTCGGGCTTGGCCGCGAGGTCGTCGATGAAGCGGCGCGCGGCGGCCAGCGCTTCGAGTGCTTCTTGGTGCAGCTCGACGCGGGCACCGTCCCGGGCGACGGCGATGACCTCCTCGGGGCTGGTGCCCGAGCTTCCGACCACCACAGTGTGCATATTCATATTCACAAACCCTAATGAGTGAATTGCCATCTGTCACGGGGCTCACCCCGCGCTGCCTTGGACAATTAGGTTTTACCCTAGGAGCCCTAGGTGTACGGTCGCCGGGCGACACGGAGCGGCGAGGAAGGGCGGCTGGGGCACATGGCGCGTGCGGGCCTGACGGTGGAGCGGGTCGTCCAGGCGGCGGCCGAACTGGCGGACGAGGTGGGGCTGGAGAACGTCACGTTGTCCGCGCTGGCCCGGCGGTTCGGCGTCAAGGACGCCAGCCTCTACTCCCATGTACGCAGCCTCGCCGACCTGCGCACCCGCCTGTGCGTACTGGCCGCACGGGAGATGACCGACCGGATCGGTGCCGCCGTCGCGGGCCGGGCGGGCCGGGACGCGCTGCTCGCGTTCGCCGACGCCTACCGCGGCTACGCCCTCGAACACCCCGGCCGCTACGCCGCGGGCCAGCTCCAGATCGACCCGGCGGTGGCCGCCGAGTCGGTCGGCCACCGCCGCAGCATCGACCTCACCTACGGAATGCTCCGCGCCTACGGCCTCCGGGAGCCCGATCTGACCGACGCCGGGCGGCTGCTGCGCAGCACCTTCCACGGCTACGCCGACCTGGAGACCCGTACCGGCTTCAGCCACCCCCGCCGGCTCGACGACTCCTGGCACCGCTCGCTGGAAGCGCTGCACTTCCTGCTGGAGAACTGGCCGACGACAGCGGCCGACGGCACCGAGGACGAAGCAGACCGAGAAGGAGACTCATGAACGACCGACCTGCCGGCCCGGCCGAACCGCGCGTCGGCCGCCTGCCCGTCCCGGGCGCCACCCTCCACTACGAGGTACGCGGCACGGGACCGCTCCTGCTGCTCATACCGGGCGGCGCCGGAGGGCTGGCGGTCTGCGACGGCCTCGCACCCGCCCTCGCCGACCGGTTCACGGTCGCCTGCTACGACCCGCGCGGGATCGGCGGCAGCCGACTCGACCTGCCCGGCGAGGACCAGAGCGTCGAGGTGCACACGGCCGACGCGCACCGCCTGATCGACCTGCTCTCGCCCGACGAACCCTGCCAGGTCTTCGGCACCAGCTCCGGCGGCATCGTCGCGGCGGATCTGCTGGCACAGCACCCCCAGCGGGTGCGCCTGGCCGTCGCCCACGAGCCGCCGCTGGCCCGGGCACTGCCGGAACCCGGACCGGCCCTCGCCGCCTTCTCCGAGATCCGCGACATCGCCGTACGCGACGGAGTCGGGCCCGCCTACCGGCGGATGGGCACGGCCATGGGCGAGGCGGAACCGGTGGACCCCGCCGAGGACGAAGCAGAGGCGGCGCCCATGCCGGACCGGCTGCGGGCCACCGTCGGGACGAGCAGCGCCCACTTCCTCCGGCACGTGCTGAAGCCCTTCACCCACCATGCGCCGGATCCCGCCCGCCTGAAGGCCGTCGCCGACCGGCTGGTGGTCGCCGTCGGCCGGACGTCCCGCGGGCAGCTCCCGCACACGCTCGCCACGGCGCTGGCCCAGACGGTGGGCGCCGAGTGCCGGACCTTCCCCGGCGGCCATCTCGGCAGTGTCGAACATCCCGACGCGTTCGCCCGGGCGCTGCGCGCGACACTCTCGTCGAACCGGTAGCCCGGCAATCCGGGGGCGGGGCCGCCGGACCCGGGCCGGGCGCGGCAGGACGGTCCGTCAGGAGCTGCGGCGGAAGCGGCGGCGCTCCGGTGAGGACGGCCCAGGGGCCGGGGCGGCGGCCATCCGCACCGTGGGGTCGTCGGGCCCGCCCTCCCGGCCCGCCACCACCGGCTTGCCCGAGCGCAGCGCCTTGGCGCGGTACTGGGCCGCGTCCGCCAGCCGGAAGATCCGGTGCGCGGAGCGCACCTCGCCGACCGGGTCACCGGTGGAGGCGACCCCGCAGGCCACGCCCTCTCCCAGCTCCAGCTCGGCCGCGCCCCGGCACAGCTCGTCGGCGGCGCGTACCACCTCGTCGGCGGTGGGCCCGACAGCCAGCAGACAGAACTCGTCGCCCCCCAGCCGCCCGGCCAGCGCACCTGGCAGTGTCGCCGCGCCCGCGGACAGGACCGCCGCGAACCGCTCCAGCAGCCGGTCGCCCGCCTCGTGGCCCTGCGCGTCGTTGACGCCCTTGAGCCCGTTGATGTCGCAGACGACGAGACTGACCACGGTGCCCAGATCGCGGTGGAGTTCCACCGCCTCGTCCAGCCGGGTCTCCACCGCACGGCGGTTGGCGAGCCCGGTCAGAGGGTCGGTGTAGGCGAGGCGGCGGACCTCTTCCAGACGCTCGTTCTGCGCGATGCCCGAAGCGATGAGGGCCGCGAGCACCGCGGCGAAGTCGGCGTCGTCGCGGGTGAAGGCGGGCACCTGGGCGGACCGCGCCACATACAGCTCGCCCCAGGCCCGCCCGTGCAGCACGATCGGTGCGATCACACAGGAACCCCGGCCCCTGCGGCGCAGCGCCGCCACCCGGCGGTAGCTGTGCGCGGCCTCCCCCTCGGCCTCGGCGGTCTCCTGCGGGCCGTCCCCCTCCACCCACGCCTGCGGCCTGCCGCCGCCCGCCCACCACTCGTGCAGCGACTCGGCGACCTGCGGGAAGTCCCGTACGGAGTACGACTCGTCGGAGGGGAATTCGGCCTCCTCGACGGTCCGCTCCCCCACGTTGACCAGCACCCGCAGCCTGCCGCGCGCCCGCTCCCAGACGGATATGGACGCGAAGGCGCCACCCATGGCCTCGCAGGCGCCCCATGCGGCCGCGTGGGCTATGTCCCGGTGGGAGAGCGCGGCCGTGGCCTCCGGCTCGTCCTCGTCGTAGGGATGCGGGCGGGCCGTGGCCGGCGCGGCCGTCTGCGCCGCCGCCATGGCCTGGGACAGCCCGACGACGGCACCGAGGCGCGCGTCCGCGTCGTCTCCGCCCTCTCCCATTCCGCCCATACCGCCAAGATTAGGAGGCTTCGCCCCGTTCTGCTGCGCAGCCCCCTACGGAGAACATCACTCTACGGAGACAGCCGTCGTTCCGCTGGGAGACACCCACTCACCTTCCCGGCCAGTCGGGAGTGCGTTTCTCGTTGAAGGCGGCGACGCCCTCCGCGCGGTCCTGGGAGAAGGCGACGGTGCGCCAGGCGGCCTCCTCCACCTCCAGCCCCGCACGCAGATCCATACCCCATCCGGTGCGCAGCGCCCGCTTGGCGGCCCGCAGCCCGACCGGCGAGTTGGCGGCGACACGCTGCGCCAGCGCCAGCGCCTCCGTACGGTCCTCGCCCGCCTCGGTGAGCACATCGACCATCCCGAGCGTGTGCGCCTCACCGGCCGCCACCCGACGCGCCGTGAAGATCAGCTCGGCGGCGCGGGCCGCACCCACCCGGCGCGGCAGCAACTGGGTGCCGCCCCCGCCGGGCACCACACCGACCGACACCTCGGGCAGCCCCACCACGGCCGTGGCGTCGGCGACGATCAGATCGCAGGAGAGCGCCAGTTCGTACCCGCCGCCCAACGCGAAACCGTGCACCGCGGCAATGGTGGGCATCGGCAGCTCCAGCACCCCCGTGTAGGCCGCCCGGGCCTGCGGGCGCTGCGCGGCCAGCTCCGCGTCGCTGAAGGAGTTGCGCTCCTTGAGGTCGGCACCGACACAGAACGCGCGCTCATGGGTGGAGGTCAGCACGGTGGCCCGCACCTCGCCGTCCCGGGCGAGCGCGGCACACGCGTCGGCGAGCGCGCCCGCGAACGCGGTCGACACGGCGTTCATGGCGCCGTGCCGGTCCATCACCAGCTCCGCGACGTGCCCGTCCTTGCGGACCCGTACCCACTCCCCGAACGTCTGCTCGCTGTGATCCATGGCCGTACGATAACGGTCGCTAACCCTTCTGAGTACGGCGCCGCAGCAGCCACGGCTCCACCACACCCAGCCCGCGCACCGGCCGCTGGTAGAGAGGCTGCAGCGCGAACCGGTACCCCGACAGGTCCTCGCTCTCCTTCTCCGACTCCGGCGCGGCGCCCGAGGCCGTCAGCTCGGCACGGAAGGCCCCGTCCACCAGCACCGTGTCCTTGGGCGCTATCGAGGTCAGCCGGCTGGCGAGGTTGACCGTGTTGCCGAACACATCACCCATCCGGGTCGTCATCGTCCCGAACGCGATGCCGACCCGCAGCTCGGGCATCGTCTCGTCGTTCGCCATCGTCTCGATCAGCCGCAGCCCGATCTCGGCCGCCGTGCCCGCGTCCTCGGCCACATAGAGGATCTCGTCCCCGAGCGCCTTGATCAGCCGCCCGCCGTGCGCGGCGACCAGATCGGCCGACGTGGTCTCGAACGCCTCGACCAGCTCACCCAGCTCCTCGTCCTCCAGCCGCCGGGTCAACCGGGTGAAGCCCACCAGGTCGGCGAAGCCGATGGCCTGCCGCCGGTTGACCATCTCCTCGTCGTCCTGCGCCTGTACGACCCGCCCCGTCGCGGCGGCCAGCTGCCGGCGCCACACATAGACGAGGAACTCCTCCAACTCGGGCAGCAGCAACTGCACCAGCGGAAAAGTGACTTCGTTGCGGGTCATCCCCGGCTCGGGCGGCTCGGTCAGCCCCATCAGGAACGAGTCGATCTGCCAGTCCGCGAGACGCGCCGTGGTCTGCCCGGTGGAACGGGCCACCTGCACCGCCATCGACTCGCTCAGCAGCCCCGCCTCCACCAGACCCGACAGCCGCCGCAGCGCCAGTACGTCCGCCTCGGTCAGCGCGCGGGCCTGCCCCACGTCGGCGAAGCCCATCGCCCGCCAGAACCGGGACGCCAGCTCCATGGAGACCCCGGCCGCGCGGGCCGCCTGGAACGGGGTGTACTGCCGCTGCGAGCCCAGGATGAGCTCCTCGATGCGCAGCGCGCTGGGGTCCGGCTCGTCCTCCGGATCCCCGGCACCGCTCCCCTCGTCGAACGGCCCCCCGAGGCCGCCGGCGCCGGTGCCTCCGGCGGCGCCTCCGCCGGAGGGGGAGGTCTGGGTGGGGTTCGGTTCGGAGGGCTCCGGGGTGGCGGGGCCAGGCGCTCCGCGGCTGTCGCCCGCGGGAGTGTCGGGGGCGTCCCGGGTGTCGGGGGCGTCCGCGGTTGCCGCGGTGTCCGCGGTTGCCGGAGGGTCGGCGGGCGCCGAGGGCCCCGGGGCACTTCCCGGGTCGGAGGCCGCTCTGCGTTCGGGCACACCCGGTTCGTCCACGGTCACCGCGGGCTCCCCGCACCCTCCGCGGCGTGGTGTCGCGGCCTCGCGTCGTCCCTGCGCACAGCCCTTCCGTTCCTCTTGCTCAACCTGCTCACGGCCGGGACAGCGCTGCCTGGTGGCACCCGATGTCACCGCCGATTGCCCACCATACGGCAGTTGTGCGCTACCTCACTCTCCGGTTGCGGGGCGCAGATGGACGATGTCACCGGCAGCGACCGGATGCTGTACGCCCTGTTCCGAGGCGATGACCAGGCGACCGTCACCGTCCACCGCGACAGCCTCCCCCACCAGCTCGTCCCCGCCGGGCAGCGACGCCCGCACGGTCCTGCCGAGCGTCACGCAACCCGCCGCGTACGCGTCCAGCAGCGCGCCCGCCGTCGCGTCACCGTCGGCCGCCGTCCAGCGGCCGTACCAGTCCTCCACCGCGCGCAGCACCGCGCGCAGCAGCGGATCCCGGTCGGTGCCCTGGGCACCCGCGAGGGCGAGGGAACCGGCGGTGGGCACCGGCAGCTCCTCTTCACGGAGAGTGACGTTGAGGCCGATGCCGAGCACCACGGAGTCCGTACCGACGCGCTCCGCGAGGATGCCGCCGATCTTGCGTTCGCCGCCGCCCTCGGTGGCGCCGCCCTGGTTTGTGCCGACGCCCCCGGGGGCGCCGGCGCCGTTGCCGGTGGTCAGCACGTCGTTGGGCCACTTCAGGCCGGTGTCCACGCCCGCCGAGCGGGCGAGGGCTCCCGCCGTGGCCACTCCTGCCAGGAGCGGAATCCAGCCCCAGCGCTCCGGCGGGGGCTCCGGCCGGAACAGCATCGAGAAGAACAGCCCCGAGCGGGGCGGGGCCGTCCATGCGCGGTCGAGGCGGCCCTTGCCCGCCGTCTGCTCCTCCGCGACGAGGATGCTGCCCGGGGCGGATGCGCCCTCTCGGGCGCGGGAGGCCAGTTCCGTGTTGGTCGAGCCGATCGACTCGACCACCTCCAGATCGGTCCACAGCGAGCCCTCGCCGAGCAGGGCTTTGCGGAGGGCCGCCTGATTGAGTGGGGGGCGGTCGAGATCGGACCAACGATTGGACGTCATACCGCCAGGCTATGACCCTTTGGGTGGGCGGCCACCAAGCTGAGGGGGCCCGCCTGGGCCCCCTCCCCGTTGTTGGGGGCTCTGCCCCCAAGCCCCCGGTCCTCGCCGGACAGGCGTAGGGCGGGCTCCGCGGGTGGGTGGGGGGCCGCGGTGGGCTGA
>NZ_JAGPXJ010000143.1:0-11686 GCF_018070605.1 Streptomyces sp. B15 | reverse complement strand
GCCCCCCTAGGACCCCCCTGCCCCCGATGAAACAGCCATTGACGTACGTGAAGTCCGTCCGGGGGTGGAGGTCCTTGGACCCGCCGGTGGCGACCCTGCCGGAGCGTCGCCGGTGCGACTCCTCCCGCGAAGGAGACACCAGCAACGCAATTACGGCTCCCTCCCACCCGGCGTTACCGGTAACACCGGTGCGGGCGGAGTGGCACCAACACACGACCCGCAGGGTCGCCACCGGACGAATTGGGGGCAGCAACACCCAGGCCGATTCCATGTAAGGCAATGGCTTGCCTGGTTGCGGAAGGGGGGTTCTAGGGGGGCGAAGCCCACCTAGCGGGGGGCCGTCGGGGGGGCGGAGCCCCCCGACACGACCCCTCGGCGGCAGCCGAAGGGCAAAGGGGGCGTGCCCCCACAACAGAGGGCGGACTCCGCGCGGGGTACCCCGCAAAGCGGCGTGGCCCGCGGAGCGGAGGGCGCCGTTACCCTCGTGGGATGTCGCTCTACGCCGCCTACGCCGGCAATCTCGACGCCCGCCTGATGGCCCGCCGCGCCCCGCACTCCCCGCTGCGCGGCACCGGCTGGCTCTCGGACTGGCGGCTCACGTTCGGAGGGGAGCACATGGGGTGGGACGGGGCGCTGGCCACGATCGTGGAGGCGCCGCGGGCCCAGACCTTTGTGGCGCTGTACGACCTCGCGCCGATGGACGAGGACTCGGTGGACCGCTGGGAGGGCGTCGGTCTGGACATATACCGGCGGATGCGGGTGCGGGTGCACACGCTGGAGGGCGAGGAGCCGGCCTGGTGCTATGTCCTCAACGGTTATGAGGGCGGTCTGCCGTCGGCCCGCTATCTGGGGGACATCGCGGACGCGGCGGAGTCGGCCGGGGCCCCGTACGACTACGTCATGGAGCTCCGTAAGCGCCCCTGCTAGCAGAAAGCACACATGCGCCCCGCCGGGCGCTGAGGTCGTCCGTGTGTTCGTCCGGACTTGCGTCCCACGTCTACGCGCGTAGGCGATAACGGGCTACCCTCGTCGCGTGAACGCTTCTGCCACTACCCACGACGCCGACGACCCCTACCGCTCCGCCGAGGAGGCCGCCGCCAAGCTGCGGGCCCTGACCGGCGAGGACAGTCACGATGTGGCCCTCGTCATGGGCTCGGGCTGGGTGCCCGCGGCCGACACGCTCGGGGTGGCCGACCACGAGCTCGCGATCACCGAGCTGCCGGGGTTCCCGCCTCCGACCGCCGCGGGCCACGCCGGCAAGATCCGCTCGCACCGGGTGGGCGACAAACGCGCGCTCGTCTTCCTCGGCCGTACGCACGCGTACGAGGGCCGCGGTGTCGCGGCCGTCGCGCACGGGGTGCGTACGGCCGTGGCGGCGGGCTGCAAGACCATCGTCCTCACCAACGGCTGCGGTGGACTGCGGCCGGGGATGCGGCCCGGGCAGCCGGTCCTCATCAGTGACCACATCAACCTCACCGCCACCTCCCCCATCGTCGGCGCCAACTTCGTCGACCTGACCGACCTGTACTCGCCGCGGCTGCGCGCGCTGTGCCAGGAGATCGACCCGACGCTGGAAGAGGGCGTCTACGTCCAGTTCCCCGGGCCGCACTACGAGACCCCGGCCGAGATCGGTTTCGTCCGGGCCATAGGCGGAGACCTGGTGGGCATGTCGACCGTGCTGGAGGCCATCGCCGCACGTGAGGCCGGGGCCGAAGTGCTGGGCGTCTCCCTGGTGACCAACCTCGCGGCCGGGATGACGGGGGAGCCCCTCAACCACGAGGAGGTCCTCCAGGCGGGCCGGGACTCGGCGGTACGGATGGGCACCCTGCTCGGTGAGGTGCTGAAGCGGCTCTGACTCCCCGGCGCCGCGAGCAGCCGCCCCGCACGGACCGAGGGCGGCTTCGCGCCCAGCCCCATCAGCTCTCCATCCGAAAGGCAGGACCAAGAAGATGAGCGACGGCCTGCGCGACGACGACGCGCTGCTCGCCCGTGCCCGTGACTGGCTGGCCGAGGACCCGGACCCGCAGACCCGTGAGGAGCTCGCAGCACTCGTCGAGGCCGGTGACCTGGACGAGCTGCGGGACCGGTTCTCCGGCACCCTCCAGTTCGGCACGGCAGGACTCCGCGGTGAGCTGGGCGCGGGTCCGATGCGGATGAACCGGTCCGTGGTCATCCGCGCGGCGGCCGGGATCGCCGCGTATCTGCGGTCCCGTGCGGGCGAGGGGGACCGGCCGCTGGTCGTGATCGGGTACGACGCGCGGTACAAGAGCGCCGACTTCGCGCGGGACACCGCGGCCGTGATGGTCGGTGCGGGGCTGCGCGCGGCGACGCTGCCCGGGCCGCTGCCCACCCCCGTACTGGCCTTCGCGGTACGGCATCTGGGGGCCGCTGCCGGGGTCATGGTCACGGCCAGCCACAACCCGCCGCGCGACAACGGCTACAAGGTCTACCTGGACGACGGTCTGCAGATCGTGCCGCCCGCCGACGGGGAGATCGCCGAGCAGATCGCGGCCGTCGGCCCCCTGGCCGGCGTACCGCGCCCCGAGTCGGGGTGGCAGGTGCTCGGCGAGGACGTACTGGACGCCTATCTGGCGCGGACCGGCGCCGTCCTCACCGAGGGCTCGCCGCGCGAGGTGCGGATCGTGCACACCGCGATGCACGGGGTCGGGCACCGCACGGCGCAGCTCGCCTTCGAGCGTGCCGGGTTTCCCCCGATCGTGCCGGTGCCCGAGCAGGCCGAGCCGGACCCCGACTTCTCCACCGTCGCGTTCCCCAACCCGGAGGAGCCCGGCGCGATGGACCGCGCGTACGCGACCGCGCGTGCCTGGGAGGCCGAGCACGGCGAACGCCCGGACGTGATCATCGCCAACGACCCGGACGCGGACCGCTGTGGTGTCGCCGTACCCGACGCGGGAACCGCGAGCGGCTGGCGGATGCTGCGCGGCGACCAGGTGGGAGCGCTGCTGGCCACCCATCTGATCCGCAAGCAGGCCGAGGGGACGTTCGCGACGACCATCGTCTCCTCCTCGCTGCTCTCGCGTATCGCCGAGGCGGCGAAGCTGCCGTACGCCGAGACGCTGACCGGTTTCAAATGGCTCGCCCGGGTGGAGGGTCTGCGGTACGGCTACGAGGAGGCGCTGGGCTACTGCGTCGACCCGGAGGGCGTCCGCGACAAGGACGGCATCACCGCGGCGCTGCTCGTCGCCGAGCTGGCCGCCGAGCTGAAGCAGGCCGGGCGCACCCTGGCCGATCTGCTGGACGACCTCGACGTCGAGTACGGCGTCCACGCGACCGACCAGCTGTCGGTGCGGGTCGCGGACCTGTCGCTGATCGCCTCCGGGATGCGGCGCCTGCGCGCCGAGCCGCCGGCCGCCCTGGGCGGACTGGCCGTGGCGCAGGCCGAGGATCTGACTCACGGCAGTGCGGCACTGCCCCCCACGGACGGACTCCGCTACCGGCTGGCCGGCGCGGACGGTGTCGAGGGCGGGCGCGTCGTCGTACGGCCCAGCGGTACGGAACCCAAGCTCAAGTGCTATCTGGAGGTCGTCGTGCCGGTCCGCGTGGCGACTGACCTCGCCACCGCTCGGAAGAGGGCGGCAGCTGTGCTGGAGCAGCTCAAGGGCGACCTGAAGCAGGCCACAGGGCTCTGAACGTCGGGGAGACAGCCACCCCACGTGCAGCGGCCCTCGCACGGCTCGAAACGGTACAAGGGCCGCTGCACGTCAAACACAAGTTCAGTACTCGTCGCTGGCATCTTGCCCTCTGGGCGCCTTGAAGCAGGTGGAACCAAGAGAAACATGGATCAAGGAGGGATCTTTACTTCCGATAGGCTCCTCCCACAGTTCCACCTGGGCAGAGAATTTCTTCTTCGGATTATCAGCGCGCAGTGTCAGGCTTTTGTCCGCGCTGTTGTCCGGACCATAACTGACCACTTTCCAGCCATGTTTAGGCATCTCCGCCTTCAAACGCCTCATCGCCTTCTTCAATTCGGCCACAGGAAGATCGTAAAGGCTCCACGGGTGTTCGATCAGGAAGTATCGAGAAGGGTCCCTTCCCTCGCACCTGCCGACGCCGGGACCGTTCTCTGTCACCTTGCCCTTTACGTCCATTAGGTCGAGCAATTGACTGGACAATTGTTTTGCGTCTGTGCGAGCCTTTTCCACATCCCGAGTAGGGGGTTCGTCTTCGGACTCTGCTCCGGAACACGAAGTCATCGCAAACAATAGGAGCCCTGACAAGAGCGCGACTTTCCTAATCAAGTTTCACCTTTCCGTACCTGCCGACAACGACCCTCGCTTGGTTCCGGAGACTCTGAGAGCCTTCCTCCCAATAGCCACTGTGCGTCGACGTGTCGACCTCCATGCGCTTCGCGCCGAATGCTTCGTCGCTGGGCACGCTCTGGCCGTACTCCGCACCGATGGGGACTCCATGTCGGGTGTCGACCTTCCACTCCCAACCACCCAGCCCGGCAACTTTGCCACCAGCCGGAACAAGATCGAAGCCCTCGATCCCTTGGTCGGCACCGGCAGCTTCTGACCAGACGTGCCCTTTCCCTACGTCCAGATCCTCCGCGTTGGGCACCAGCATTCCCGGGCTTCCGACCGCGATGATGTCGTCAGCCGCAAGGTCACCCGTCTTGGACGCCTGCCCCACCACGGTGCTGCCGTAACTGTGGCCCACTACCGTAGTGTGGCTTGCATCCCCACCTCCCTGCGCAGTCTGGAGACCCTCCAGATACCGATTCAGCTTCGGAGCTCCGTCTTCGGCCCAGCCTTTCTGCGTGGCTTCCGGGACGATGCTCTGCGGCGCGTCATAACCCAGCCAGGTAATGGTCGAAACATCCTGACCAGGACGCATGGTGTCTGCTTCCCGCCAGATCCGCGCCATCCGGTCGATGTCACCGCCGATCGCCTCCAACTTCGACTTCGTTCCCGGCACGTACACCGCTGTATGGTCCGCTGTGTCCGGGTTGCCGTTGGCGATGATCGCGCGGCCCTTGCCTTCGGCGCTGAACCCGAGAAGGTAGGCGGAGGGCAGGCCCTCTCTGCCAGTGGCCTCGAAGCGCGCCTCAATAGCTCTCATCCCTCTGAGCGCCCCCTCAAGGTGCTCACGCTTCGCGTTCCATTTCTTCCATTTATCCGACACGACCAGGGCCTGATTTTTTCCGTGGTCCTCCCAAACGTACTTCTCCGGCTCGGGCGGCATGGCGGATTTCTGCAGGGAGTACTGCGCCTTGGCTTCGGCCAGCACCGTGCGATTGGCCTCGTCCCGAGCTTCAGCGGGGAGGCCGTCCATCGCTCCGACAGATGCAGGGTGGAGAGCGATGTAGTCGTCGCGCTCTTCTTTGGAGAGCTTCTTCCACCACGCCGCATTCTCCTCCGGGGAACCTTTTTTCGGTGGCTTCAGGTAGTCACCCGCCCCCTTACGGACGAGCCGCATATCCTCCTTGACGTCGCCCCAGTCCTTACGGGACACATGAAGGTCGTCATCGGCTTTGAGGGCACGTAGTTTCGGGGCCCACTTGTTGTCCGCTTCGGTAGCCAGTTTCAGCGCATCCGCGATACGGTCTGCGATCTCGACCGCTTTGCCGTGATTCGGATTCGGATTTGCGTTGGCCGCCTGCTTTTCAAGCGAATCGGCAAGCTTGTTGGCGTCAGCCGCTGGGTCGATAGGATTGCCTGTGGGGCGCCCTTTGGCTGTTCCTCTGGTGGTGCCACCCTCAGGCTTCTTTCCGTCGACCTCCTCCCCTGCGGGAGGGTAAGTGACAGAGCCATCGTGGTTCACTGTGAAATGGGCAGCGCGCGCATCCTCCTCGGCCGCATCGAAATTCTTTTTCGCAGCCCGAAGCTCGGCCGTCAGCGCGTTGAGGGCGGCACGTATTAGCCCGCATTCCGTCTGCACGTAATGGAAGTTCTTTCCAAGACCACGGACCGCAGTGATAGCGGCTTCGGCAGCCTCACCCTCGAGCGTCTTACCCATCGCGCTGACGACGTGTTCAGTGACGCGCCTCTTGGCCCCATCTGCCATACTCCCAATAGCGTGGTATCCGTCGGCGGCCTGCCCGAACTGTTCGGGGTCCAGTTCGCGCATCGTTGCGACATCGACCACCAGGCTCACCGCCTCTCGCGTTGCGAGCCGTCATCGCCCGTGACGGTCTTGCCGTCCGGAGATTGCACCTTCGTACGCATATGCCGGAAAGCTTCTTCTGTTTCCACGTCGTTCTTATAGTGGTGGTTACCCGCCCTTTCCAACTTCTCACTGAGCTCGCCGCATCTGCGATTCACCGCTTCGACGTATACTTTCCACGAGTCATGAAGCTCGCGCTGCGCCGAGGCGCTTTCCAGGCCGCCGACCGCACCCTTCGAGCCTGCGCCCTTCTGCCCGGCCTCCATTTCCTGCATCGCCTTCCGGATGCCACTGCGCAGTTTGCTGACACTCTCACCGGCGCTGATCCAAGCGTTTTTGGGCGACTTGAGACCCTTTGAGTTGCGCTTTCCGTCCCCTCCCGCTCCGGCCAGTTGCATCCTGGTCGTAGCCTCCTGCTTGAGACCAGCCCACTCCTGATTAAAAGTGACCATTTCTCCCCCCCCTGGCCTCGCTCGGCCGGGAATGTTGCGGCTTCACAGGCGGCCAGTAATGTTACAAGCACGTACCGCTACCGCATGGAGGGGGTCAGCCCATGACCCTCGCTGATCGACGCTTCAAATGTCTGATCGCCACCCAAGCGGTGCTGAAGCGCTGGGCGCCCCCAGCCTGAACGACGGCCTCCGCAACCGACCCGACTGACGAGAGAGAAACGCCTCGTGGAACGGACGGACTCCGCTACCGGCTGGCCGGCGCGGACGGTGTCGAGGGCGGGCGCGTCGTCGTACGGCCCAGCGGTACGGAACCCAAGCTCAAGTGCTATCTGGAGGTCGTCGTGCCGGTCCGCGTGGCGACTGACCTCGCCACCGCTCGGAAGAGGGCGGCGTCTGTGCTGGAGCAGCTCAAGGGCGACCTGAAGCAGGCCACGGGGCTGTAGTCCGAGCGGAGGGGCGGACGGGGGCGGCTGTTCTGTCGAACGGTCGCCCCCGTCGTATGAGATCCCCGCCGCCGCGCGGGAGCGGAATAGCGGGCCCGGCGGGCGAGTTGCCCGAACAGACGGACGCCCTCGCACACCTCCCGGCTGGAGAGACCGACGACATGTGGCACGGCGAGCAGCTCGACCTTGACGCGTACCTCGCACGACTGGGGTACGAGGGGGAGCGCACCCCCACTACGGAGACACTGCGCGCCCTGCACCGCGCCCATGTGCTCTCGGTGCGCTGGGACAATCTGGACAGCTTCCTGTACCGGTCGGTCTCCCTCGATCTGGCCGACGTCCAGGAGAAACTCGTCCGGCGCAGCCGCGGCGGCTACTGCTACGAGCACGCCACGCTCTTCGCGGCGGCGCTGGAGCGGCTCGGCTTCGACTTCACCGCCGTCTCCGGGCGGGTGCAGATGGGTGCGGAGAAAATCCTTCCGGCGACCCACGCGATGCTGCTGGTCGGCGTCGAGGGACGGCGCTGGCTGAGCGACATCGGTTTCGGCGCCTGCCCGCTGGCCCCCATCGAGCTGGTGGAGGGCGAGGACGGCAACGAGGTGATGATCGAGGGGCGGCCGTTCCTGCTGCGCCGTACGGAGATCACCCCGGGCGCGGACGGCTGGGCGCTCCATCACCCGGACGGCCGGGGCGGCTGGGTGGTGCGGCACAACTTCACCGAGAACCCGCAGTACCCGGTCGACTACGAGCTGGGCAACCACTTCATCGCGACCAGCGCGCACTCCCCCTTCAACCGGCGCCCCTTCCTCCAGCGCATCCGCCCCGACCGCACCGACCAGCTCGACGGCCTGACCTGGACGACGACGGCCGCGACCACCGCCGCCGGCGCGGAGCCGGACGAGAAGCGGACCGTGGAGCCGCACGAGCTGCCCGAGCTGCTGTCGGACACCTTCGGGGTGGAGCTGTCACCGGAGGAGGCGAAGCTGGTGGTGGAGCGGGTCCAGCCGCAGGATGGCCGACCGGACCAGGAGAGCTAGCGGAGTCGGGGGCGGACGGCCGGGGGCGGGAGGGCCCGCGCGCCGGGGGGAGAGAGAAGAGCGGGCCGGAGGGCGCGGAGGCGCCCCGGGTCAGCCCGTCGCCAGCAGGACCGCCAGGAGGACGGCGCCCGCCACGGCAGGGGCGATGACCTCGAAGGACCAGCGGACCGCCACCTTGCCCTGGGCCTCCTCCTTCCGGCCGTGGGTCTCCAGCAGCTCGCGGAGCTCGTCGACGGACTGGTCGGAGGGGGCCCGCCGCTCCCGCATCTCGGTCTCGCCCGGGTCCAGATTCGGCACACCGCGCCCGCCGAACAGGCCGCCCGGCCCGGGGGACGGCGGCCGGCCGGCGGCGATCCGCTCGTTGTGCCGGGTCGCCTTCTTCCGGGCCCGCAACGAGACGGGGATGGCCCAGAGCTGGTATTTCACCCCGTCCGCGACGACCTCGCTGGAGTACCCGGCACGCACGGTCTCCACGGCTCCCCAGGGCACCTCGATCGTCCGGAAGGGGTTGCGCACCCGCATCCGCCGCTCCCCCGCGAACACGGCGGGGCGCAGGGTGAAGGCGACGACGAGCGGCACGGCGAACAGCAGCCCGGCGAGTGCGAGCCAGGGTGTGCTGCCCTCGCCGCCCACGATCGCGTCGATCGACAGCCACAGTCCGATGGCCAGCAGTACGATGCCGCCCGCCATCCCTGCGGGCGAGCGGAACACTCGGTCGGGGAACTCCTGCCCACCGCTGCCGGCCCCGTCGTGCTGGTCCTTGTCCTCGCTCGTCATGCGAACGATTGTGCCGGACCGTCCGCATGACGGACATTGCGGTACGGCATCGAAGAGGCATCCGGATCGGCGATGATTCCGCTTCGGGCGCCGGGTCATACCCGGCAACAGCATCCACCCACACCGAGGAGCGGTCATGGGAAGCCTCAAGGTCCACGAGTTCATCTCCCTCGACGGCGTGATCGAGGCCCCCGGCTGGACGGCCGACTACCCGTTCGGGCCGCAGATGACGGAGGCCGTCGGCGGCCTCACGGCCACCAGCGACGCCATATTGCTGGGCCGCCACACCTACGAGATGTTCGCCCCCGCGTGGTCGACCCGCACGGCGGACGACGACCCGGGCGCCCCCTTCTTCAACGAGACGGCCAAATACGTCGTCTCCTCGACGTTGGAGAAGGCCGACTGGAACAACTCGACGGTCCTGGGCCCGTACGACCCGGAGGCGGTGCGCGAGCTGAAGCAGCGCACACAGGGCATCTACGTCAGCGGCAGCGCCACCCTGGTGCGGGCCCTGCTCGCCGACGGCCTCGTCGACGAGCTGCACCTGTTCCTGTACCCGGTCACCCTCGGCCAGGGCCAACGCCTCTTCCCGGAGGGCGCCGACGGGCAGAAGCTCGCCCTGACGACCTGCGAACGGTTCGAGGGCAGCGTGGCCCACCTGGTGTACGGCCCTGCGGCGGACTAGGAGGCGATGCCTTCGCGGCAGGAGAGGCCGGTGCCGACCGCCCACCGAGCGGGCAGACGGGAACCGAGCCGGTGCGTCGGGCCGCCGCCGAGCGCGGCGGTCCGTCCGTCGGGGGGGGCACGGCTTCACCCCCGACGACGGCCGCCGATCTCCGTACCCTGCCGGAGCACGCCGCTCATCGGACGTGCTCGTCGCCGCAATCCCTTGCGAAGATGTTGAGCGCGGCGTCGGGTTCGGTGACTGTCTTCCGCGACGCCGCCCAAACGAGTTTCGCCCAGACCACCTTGCCCATGGGCCGGTCCTCGGTACCCCACGATTCGGCGAGCGCCGTCACGGCCAACAGGCCGCGCCCCCTGGTCCGTTCGCTCGACACCGTTCGGGCCGTGGGCGGCGGCGCACTGGATCATGCACCTCCACACGTGTGTGAGCGGCGCGGACAACAAGCCCGAGGCCGATCCTGTCGCCCGGCTCCGTGCCGTAACGGATGGCGTTGCTCACCAACTCCGAGACGACGAGGCACAGGTCGTGGATCCGGTCGGCGGGCATGGCAGGGGCGTAACGGGCGATCGTGTGTCGCGCGTAGTCACGTGCCGCTGCTGCGGTCTGCGGCGTGGCCGGCAGCGTCGTGATCGTCGGTTCGAGTGGCGTGCGCATGTGTCTCCTTCGTGAGCTGCGCCCACAGCCCGCGGCCGTCCTTCGTCACGCCGGAGCAGGCGGACAGTGCGCCGACGATGTCTCGGCTGAGTCCGCGCTGGGCGCTTGGTGCGGTCGAGTTGGTGGCCGTGATCCGTAACTGCGGGCCCGCAGTCGAGAGCGTGATCTCGACTGCAGCGGGCGCGGCGCCCAGCAGGGCGACGAACAGTTCGTGTGCGACCAGTGGCGCGTTCTCGTGATCCACGCGTGCGGCTGTCCATTGCCGCAAGGCGCGCCCTTGTCGGGGCGAGCCCGGGAAGACCACTTGCCATGATTGGCCCATGTTGGCCATGGTTCGCCGCCCGCTTCCTGCTTACGGATAGTGGGCATCTGTGTACAGATTGGCGGGAGAGTTGACGACGGTCAAGCCAGTCCGGGCATTATGTGTGCACAGAAAAGGGTGATCTTCCGGGAGGTGGACATGGCGGCGGCTCGCGACGCCGAATACGTGCGCATCGCCGAGGAGTTGCGCGCTGCCATCACCGGTGGCGACCATCCGCCCGGGTCCCGGCTCCCCACGCTTCCCGAACTGTCCAGCCAGTACGGGGTTTCCCAGACGACGATCAGGCAGGCACTTGGCATCCTTCGGAGCGAAGGTCTGATCGAGACCCGCGCACGGGCCGGTACCCGAGTGAGGGAGCGTCCGCCCGTACACCGGCTGCAAGCCGACCGGTACCGACGCTCCGGGGATCGCTCCACCCCTTACACCCGTGACCAGGACATCACCTGGTCCGAGTACCGACTCGACAAGCGGTTCGAGCGGGTCGAGGCCGATACCGAGCTCGCCGCCCTGTTCGAGGGAGAATCGGGCGAGCCGCTGCTCGCCCGGCACTTCGTCTTCCATGACAACGACGTGCCGACCCAGATGAGCACAAGTTACGTGCGCTGGACTGATGTGGCGGGGACGCCCGTCGCGGACCCGATCAACGAGCCCTGGCCCGGGGGCACCCGCGCGCAGATGGAGTCGCTCGGATTCCGCGTTGCCCGTGTGACGGAATCCTTGACCGGGGGTATGCCGACCGCCGACGAGGTGGAGATTCTGCGCATAGGTGCAGGCGTGCCTGTCCTGCGTCTCACCCGACGGCACATCGCGGCGGACGGGCGTGTACTGGAGGTGGCGCACCCGATCGTGCGGCGAGCGGACACGACAGTCGTCGAATACGAGGTCGATCTCGGGGAGGCATGAGGAGGCCTGCGAGGCCTGACACCCCCAGGGCCGGAAGAGTCGTCTTGAGTGGATGCGGGACCTTGTCGGTGGCGGCCTTGTTGGGTGCCCTCCGTGGGGGGAGGGATTCGCGGGGATGCGTAAATTTGGCGTGTGATGCCGGGTTCGCGTTTCATGCGAACGCGCCTTCCGGCTGGCTACGGGGGTCGTTGGTTGCGGTGCGTGCTGGTTGCTGGTGCGGGTTTCGTTGTAGCGGGGCGCCGTGCCGCCGCCGTCGCGGGGCGCGATTTCGCGAGCCGATGCTGGGG
>NZ_JAGPXJ010000142.1:0-11969 GCF_018070605.1 Streptomyces sp. B15 | reverse complement strand
TTCCCGCTCCCCCTCGCCGTGCGGCTCGTCCTCGCCCGCGGCCTTGTCCCGGCCCTTGCTCTTGTCCGCGCCCTTGTCCCGACCCGTGTCCGCGTCCGCGCCGTCCGTACGTTCCGTACGGGCGGCGCCGTGCTCCTCGGCGGCCGAGCGCGGGTCCAGCACCGGGCCCGTGGGCAGCAGACCGACGAACCCCTTGGGCAGGGAGGGCGCCTGTTTCACCGGGTAGCCCAGCCGTGTCACCGCGTCCGCGGAGGCGAACGGGTAGGCGGTGCCGGTGTCGGTGACCAGCGTGTACGTGCCACCGGAGCCGGCCGAGGCCGAGGCCCTGACCACCGCGCCCCCACCCGGCGGTACGTACAGTTCGTCCACCCGTCCGAGGGGCTTGCCACCCGCCGCCGAGACCGCGGGGACCCCCTTCGGCTGCGGCATCCGCTCCGGCAGCGCCACTGTCGCCTGCCACGGGGCGTCGCCGGGGGTGCTGCCCGGGGCCGTACTGACGCACAGCGGTCGGCCCCGGTCGCGGGACGCCGCCTCGGGCAGCCGCTCGGGCCAGGCCGGATCACCTGGCGCGGAGGCCTTCGACCGTGGAGCGGCGGTCACCTGGGCGGGAGTCAGCTTGTGTTCGTCCACGCCGGTGGTGCGCAGCAGTGTGTAGACCAGTTCGGAGACGGCGACCAGCCCGTCGGCCCGTACCTGGTAGTACTGCGGGTTGACGCCCCCCACATCGCTGCCGGCCAGGTCACCGACGGCGGCGCCACGGACCGGCAGCCGCACGTCGGGCGCTTCGCCCTCGCCCCGCACCGACTGCGGTGTCCGTATCGCCGGCCCTTCCGGGACGGTGGCCAGAACCTCGTCGGACAGCGGTGTCTGCTCGGTGCGCTGGAGGCCCAGCGCGTCCCGGACCGGCACGGACAGCGAGAACCTTCGCCCCTGCGTCAGCAGCCAGAAGTCACCGCCCGGCGCGGTCGCGAGCACGGTGGCGGCCGAAGCGTCTTCGGGGACGGCGTCGGGCACTGCGACATACAGGTGGGTCCTCGCCTGCTGGCCGGATTCCTCTCCGGGCACCGTGCACACCGTCCACTCCTCGGTGGACAGCTGGGACGTGTCGGGCAGCGCGTCGGGGGCCGCCGGGATACCGACGGGCAGCCCTCGTGGTACGCCCTTGAGGGCTTCCGCGCGGACCTCGGTCCGTTTGCCGCCGCCCACCAGCAGCGCCGAGGAGAGATTGAGCGCCGGGTGCAGCACACCGTCCGACATCACATAGCGGTCGCCACTGCCGCTGACCACCACGGCGCCGTCGCCCGGCAGGTCGGGTCCCTTGCCGCCGCCCAGCCAGCCCGCGATGCCGAAGCCCGCCATCACCAGGACGCCGAGCGCGACCCCACCGCCCAGCGAGCGGTTGAGGCGGCGCCGGGGGTCGCGCAGAGCCTCGTCGGTGCCGCGCAGCAGGCTGGTCTGCTGTCGCCGGTTGCCGTACGCGTGGGCTTCCGCCAGTTCTCGTGTGGTCGCCATCAGCTCAACTCGTCCGGTGGGTGCGGTGGGTCGGGTCGGTCCGGCCGCGGCGGGTCCGGGAGGCGCCGGTCAGCCCGTCCAGGGCGGGTGCCACCGACGGCCGGGCACGGTCGGTGCCGAAGCGATCGGCACCGGCACGTTCGGCACCGGCGCCCCGGGGCCCGCCGCCGGCGGGCGCCGGCCGCCAACGGCGGGCGGCCGCGCGGCGGACGGCGGGAGCGCCGAGCACCGCGAGCAGTACGGTCAGCAGCAGTCCACCGCTCCAGGCGAGCGCGGTCGCACCGGTCGGCGAGAGCAACGGGCGGGGGCGTGGCACGGCTTGCACGGGGATGGCTCCGGGCCGCGCTGCGGCTTGCCGGTCTTGTTCCGCTCCGGCCCGCCCGCCGTCTCCCGCAAGATGGGTGAGGGCGCCGAACGGGTCGACGACGCCCGCGCCCGTGCGGTCGTTCGTGCCGCCGCCGACAGGTGCCGCCGCCTCCACCAGCCGCTCGCGCACCTGACGGGCGGACAGTCGGGGAAAGCGGGAGCGGACCAGTGCCGCGGCGCCGGAGACCTGCGGGGCGGCGAAGCTGGTGCCCTTGTCCCGGCGGTACCCCGACCCGCCTGCCGCCAGTACGACCTCGTCCTGGCCGTAGCCGGCCAGATCCACCCAGCCGCCGCTGTTCGACTCCTTCATCGGCTGCCCCGCCGCCTGCACGGCGCCGACCGCGAGCACACCGTCGTAGGCGGCCGGATACATCTTCTTCCCGCTGGTGCCCTCGTTGCCCGCCGCCGCGACCACGACGACGTCCTGGGCCACCGCGCGTTCGACCGCCTTCCGGACGGGGGCCCGGTCGACGGGCAGCGCGAAGGAGAGGTTGAGCACCTGCACGTCGCTGTCCACGACGCGGTCGATGGCGGCGGCCAGCGCCTCGGCGGGTGCTTTCTCCACCCCGCCCACCACCCGCACCGGCTCGACACGGGACGCCGGCGCCACCCCCGTGATGCGGGCCTCGCCGCCCCGGCGTGCGGCGATGAGCCCGGCCACAGCGGTGCCGTGGCCCTCGCAGTCGAGCGCGGGGGGCTTCGGCCGCTGGATGCGGTAGCCCTTCTTCGTCCGTACCGTCACCACCTCGGCCCCCTCCCGGACGGCGCCGGACAGTTCCGGGTGCCGGTCGTCCACCCCGGAGTCGACGACACCGACGGTGATCCCGTCGCCCTCGGCGAGGTCCCAGGCCTGCGCCAGCCCGAGGCGGTCGGTGAGGTTGCGGCCCGGAAGCGCGTCAGGCAGCGGCTCGCCCTGCTGCGGGGGACGACGACAGGAGGTGTCGACCCGGTCGGCCGCCAGGGCCGGCGGCGCGGGCAGCGACAGCTGACCCAGCGCCGCCGTGACAGCCGCGGCGGCCAGCGTTCGCCTGCCTCGTCGCCCTGTCATGCCTTCAGCTCCAGCAGAGCCGCATAGACGTCCCACACGGCCAGGATCAGCGGCACCACCGTCAGCAGCAGCAGCGTCTCAACCGTGTCCAGCAGCCGCGACAGCCGGGGGTTGAGCGTCCGGCGGCCGCTGAAGAGCCCGACCGCGCATGCCACCAGAGCGATCGTCAGGGCCAGCGGCAGCACCACGCCCAGGAGCGGCAGTGGCCGCCCGGCGAAGTCCAGGACCAGCAGTACGGCCGCGCCCAGCAAGGCGGCCACTCCCGTGGCGAGCGCGACAGCCACCTGCGGGGTCTCCCGGAAGAGCCGCGCCCGCAGCAGTGCCAGCACACCGAGAACTCCGGCCAGCACACCGGCCCACAGGTCGCCTGTGCCCAGCAACACGAGGGTGCCGCCGAGCAGTACCGCGTTGCTGCCGGCGAGCAGCCCCGTCAGCAGTTCGCGTGCCCGGTCGACCCGGACCCGGAGGGGGCCGTGGCCGATGAGCCCCGGAAGTCGCTCCAACTCCTCGGTGGCGGAGGCGAGTTGCGGGCCGGGGATATGAGCGAGGCGCAGGGCGAGGGCCGGCCACAGCGTGGTGACGGCCAGCGCGAGGGGTGCGCACACCGACGCGGCCCGGGCAGGGCTGGTGTCCCACACGGTGACGGTGAACGCCCCGACTGCCGCCAGCACTCCTCCCGCCACCAGCGTCGCGAACGGCCCGTCCCCGCTCCCGACCACGACGGGCCCGGCGGCTCCGACGGCCGCCACCACGGCACAGGCCAGCAGCAGTTGCGCGGCGCCCGTCCCGCCGAAGGCGTCCAGACCGCGTGCGGCCTGTGTCGCGCCGCCGCCGAGCAGCCGTACAGCGCCGACCGCCGCGAGCAGCGCGGCGAGGACCACGGTGTAGGTGGCCGCCACGGAGTCCGCGAACGCCCGGGAGAGCAGGGCGCCCAGCCCGATCCCGAGCAGTGCCGCCGCCAGCCCGAGGAATCCGGCGAGCGCTCCGGGGGCGGCGGCCAGCGCCGCCGCGGCTGCCGCGACGGCGACCCCGGCGAAGAGCGCGGCGGTACGGCGCACCGCCGCGGTGGGCCAGGCCCTCTCGGCGCTGCCGTCGCCGATGACCTCCACGACGTCGTCGTAGAGGGGAGGGCCGAAGTCCTCGATGCCGTGCCGGAGGAAGAGGATGTCACCTTCCCGTACCTGCTGGGCGCCGAGCGTGCGGGCGCCGTCCAGCCGCGCCCCGTCGGCGGTCCGCAGGGCCCAGCCCTCGTGCAGCGCGCCACCGTCCGGGCCGGTCTCCTCACCGGCGTGCCGCAGCAGCGCCGGCATCAGCCGGGAGAGGGGGACACCGAGCGGTACGGCGAGATCCGCGCGGCTGCGTGGGCCCGCTATCGCGATCCGGCAGAAGGCGCTGCCGGTGCGGGCGGCGCTGTCCGCCGCCGTGTTCGCGTGCACGCCCGCGTCGGCGTCGGTGTCGCCTGCCGCGGGCAGGGTGGGAGCACTCATGTCACCTGTCCACACTTGAGGTCGTAAGCGGTGGTCGTGTCGAGTCGCCGCCGTCCAGAGCCGGCGCTTCGCAACGCACCAGCTGCACCGGAGTGGTGCCGAGCTTGCGGTGGAGCAGCAGAGCCCGGCCGCGCTTGCGCCGGGCCGAGCGGTGGCCCCACACGGCGCTCTCCTCCCTGGGCATGCTCATCAGCAGGCCCGGGAAGTTCAGCTCCCGCATCCGGGCCAGCACCGGGTCCCCGGTGGCGCGCGCCGCTCCGCCGGCCTGTCGCGTCACATACAGGTGCAGCCCGATGGCGCGGGCCTGCGGCAGGAACTCCACCAGCTGCTTGAGCGGGTTGCCCGCCGAGGTCGCCACCAGGTCGTAGTCGTCGACGAGGAGGTAGATCTCGGGCCCCGACCACCAGGAGCGGTCGCGCAGTTGTTCCGGGGTGACGTCGGAGCCCGGCAGCCGCTCCCGGAATCCGGCGACCAGCCCGGCCACCACCTCCATGGACGTGTCGTGGTTGGTGGTGTAGCCGAGCAGGCTGTCCCCGGAGAACTCGCGGAGCATGGTCATGCGGTAGTCGAAGATGACGAGTTTGGCCTGCGAGGGCTGCCAGGCGTCGACGACCTGGCGGCCCACAGCCCGCAGCAGGGAGGTCTTCCCCGTCTCGCTCTCCCCCAGGGCGATCAGCCCGTGGTCGTCTCCTGGCCGGAAGACGACCGGCTCCAGCCTGCTGCCCTCCACGCCGACGACCACGCCCTTGCCCTCGCCGTCCTCCGTCCGCCTCGCGCCGGCGGGGACCTCTTCCAGGGCGTACTGGGTCGGCAGCAGCCGCACCTTGGGGGCGGGGGCGCCCTGCCAGGCGTCGGCGACCCGCCGTACGAGATCGGCGATGCCGTCCGCCAGCCGGGCGTCCGAGCGCTCCCCGTCCACCCGGGGCACGGCGGTGAGGAAGTGCAGCTTCTCCTTGGTGACGCCTCGGCCGGGCTTCCCGGCGGGAACGGTGCGCTGTGCCTTGCGGTCCACCTCCGAGTCGAGCGCGTCACCGAGCTTCAGTTCCACCTTGGTGCCGATCAGGTCGCGCAGCCCCATGCGCATGTCCAGCCAGCGGTTGCCGGAGACGACGAGGTGGACGCCGTAGGTGAGCATCCGCCCGGCCACCCCCATCAGGGCCTCCTCCAGCTCCGGGTAGCTCTGGCGCAGCACCTGCCAGCCGTCCACCACCAGGAACACATCGCCGAACGGGTCCTCGGACGAGTCGTCGAAGGGGCCGTCGTCGCCCGCTCGCCGGTCCGCGCGCAGGGCGCGGTAGTCGGCCATGGAGTCCACGCCGAGCCCCCGGAAGCGCAGTTCACGCTGCTCCAGCACCTCCAGGACCTCGGCCACCGTGCGGTTGACGACCTCGGCGTCCAACCGCCCGGCGACACCGCCGACATGGGGCAGCCCCGACAGCGCGAAGAGCGTGCCGCTGAAGTCGAGGCAGTAGAACTGCACCTCGCGCGGGGTGTGCCGGAGCGCCAGCGAGGTGATGAGCGTGCGCAGGGCGGTAGATTTACCGCTGCGTGGCCCGCCGACGACGGCGACATGCCCGCCCGCGCCCGACAGATCCAGGGTCAGCGGCTCGCGCCGCTGGTGGAAGGGGCGGTCGACGGAACCGATCAGGGCGTGCAGCTGCGGCCTGCCGGGGGCCGCGCCCAGTCCGCGGGTCTCCCGCACGGTGAGATCGCCGTACAGTCCGTCGAGGGTGTCGGGCTCGTCCAAGGGCGGCAGCCACACCTGGTGCGCCTGTGGGCCCTGCCCCTCCATCTGCTCGGCCATCACGCTGAGGACCGTGGTGTGCAGCTCCTCGTCCGCACCGAACTCGTCGTCGGCGAGGTCCGGCTGCGGCTCCGGCTCGCGCAGTCCGAGCGGCACGGGTACATACCCGTTGGGGAACGGCCGCACGTCGTCGGGGCCGCTCAGTGTGGCGCCGCTGCCTTCCTCGGCGGTGCGGTGGGCGCCGGAGACATACGCGGCACGGAAGCGCTTGAGGGTGGTGGTGTCCGTCTTGAGGTAGCCGTGGCCCGGCGCGGAGGGCAGATGGTGGGCGTCGGGCACGCCGATGGCGGTGCGGCTCTCCTGCTCTGAGAAGGTGCGCAACCCGATGCGGTACGACAGATGCGCCTCCAGCCCGCGCAGCCGGCCCTCGTCCAACCGCTGCGAGGCGAGCAGCAGGTGCAGGCCCAGGGAGCGGCCCAGCCGCCCCATCTGCACGAAGAGATCGGCGAAGTCCGGCTTTTGGGCCAGCAGTTCGGAGAACTCGTCCACGACGACGAACAGGCTGGGCAGCGGCGGCAGCGCGGCCCCGCGCTGCCGGGCACGCTCGTAGTCCCGTACGGACACCAGGTTCCCGGCGTCCCGGAGCACCTCCTGCCGGCGGTTCATCTCGCCGGCGAGGGCTTCCCGCATCCGGTCCACGAGGCTGAGATCGTCCTCCAGGTTGGTGATCACAGCGGCGACGTGCGGCAGCTCGGACATTCCCGCGAAGGTGGCGCCGCCCTTGAAGTCGACGAGGACGAAGTTGAGCTGCTCGGAGGAGTGTGTGGCGGCCATCGCCAGCACAAGCGTGCGCAGCAGCTCCGACTTGCCGGAACCGGTCGCGCCGACCAGCAGTCCGTGCGGGCCCATGCCGTTCTGCGCGGACTCCTTGATGTCCAGCTCCAGCGGGCCGCCCTCGGCCGAGAGTCCGATGGGCGTCTTGAGCCGGTCCCGCATCGGGCGGGCCCGCCACAGGGTTTCCAGATCGAGGCGTCCCGCGTCGCGGATGCCCAGCAGCCCCGGCAGTGAGGTGTCGGCCGTCGCCAGGTCCTCGCTGCGTACGGTGGCAGCGTCCAGACGGAACCCGGCCAGCTGCTGGGCCAGCGCCTCGGCCTCGGGGACCGGGAGCGTGTCCGCGGCGCCGAGTTCGTCGCTGCTTTCTCCCGTGAGGACCCGCAGTGCCCCGTCCGAGACGTCGAGACGCACGCCGTGTGCCTCGGTGAGGGCTGCCGCCCGGCCGTCCAGGTCGAGGACGGTGACGCCCTGCATGCCGTTCGGGTCGAGCAGCGCCTCCGAGCCCATGACCAGCCCGCCGTCGAGCACGACGAGAAGGTGCGGCACATCGGGGTCGGCCTCGGCGTCCCGGCTGAAGCGGGTGCGGCGGCTCAGTTCACTGCCGAGCAGGTCCTCCAGGCCGGCGAGGCTGCTGTGCACCATGCGCACCGGGCCGGCGTGGTCGAGCTCGTCCGGGTGGTGCGCGTGCGGGAGCCACTTCGCCCACGCCCAGTCCGCGCCGTCGGGTTCGCGCGTACAGACCAGTACCCGCAGGTCCCGGGGGGCGTGGAAGGTCGCAGCGTGCGCGATGACGGCGCGCAGCAGACCGCGGCACTCGGCCGCGCCCCCGGATACCGCGAGGGAGGCGAACCGGCGCAGCGCCACCTGCACCGGCAGCTCGGGGACGACGGAGTGCGCGTCGATGAAACGCTTGAGCGCGACGGCACTGAGCGGGTCCAGGTCCTCGACCGGCGCGGACTCCCCCGGCACCAGCGGGGTCGCCAGATACCTCGGGCCCACACCGACGCGTGCCACCGCGAAGTCGTCGTCGCTCGCGCGCCGCTCCCACAGGCGCCGGCCGTCGGCAACGGCCCACAGCGCGTGCGGCACCGGAGCGGCCCAGACCAGAGCGTCCCGCTGCGCCTGCGCCGTCCGGCGCACCTCGGCGCGGGTGCGGTCCAGGTAGCGCAGATATTCGCGGCGCTCGCTCTGCGCCTGCCCCTTGGTACTGCCGCGCTGCCGCAGGAGCGAACCGACGACCATGGCCAGGGACGAGACCAGGAACATGGTGCCGACGACATACCCGATGGGCCCGCGTCCCATCGTCAGCATGTACATCACCGAGCCGAGCCCGCTGAGCGCCGGGAGCGCGGTGAGCCATACATTGCTGTTCGGGTCGGGCTGCGGCAGCTCCGGCGGGGCCTTCAACACGACCTCGCCCTCGGGGACGGAGGGCTGGGGGGCGCGCGGAGGGCGGCGGAAGGTGACGGTGGTCATTCGCCGACCCCCCGCCTGCCCTCCTGGTAGGCGTCGTGATCCGCGAGGTAGCCGTGCTCCTCCTCCAGGTCGGTGAGTTCACCGTCGGCGGCGTCGGTGACGGCGTCCCGCTCTCGGGCCCTGTCCCCGTCGGTCGCCTCGTCGTCGGTCGTTGGGCGGTCGTCCTCTTCGAGCGTGGGGACATCGGCGTCGCCCATCCCGTCGTAGTCGGCGTCCCTGGCGGCGCGGGCGATGATCTGCCGCGGGTAGATGTCCCCTCGCAGGTCGTTGTGGTAGTTGAGTTCGTCGGCGGGCTCCTGCGGTACGTCGGTCAGGTTGCGTACGGCCTCCACACCGACGGCCGCCCCGAAGCCGACCGGCTGGGGAAAGAAGCCCGCGAGGGTGTTCGCTCCGGCGAGCATGGAGGTCCTCAGATCCGACCTGCGCAGCCCGTCGCCTTCAACGGCCTCGTACGCCCCGTCCACGTAGCCGCTGACACGCATGACGGCGTTGTTCATATCGTGGACGGGGCCGCCGCCGTCCCCGGCGTCGGAGAACGCCCGGTAAGCGGTGTTGTACTGCCACTCCCCGAGGTCCCTGCCGAACTGCTGGGCGACGTCCTCGTCCGTCGTCACCATCAGCTCGAAGAGGCCGTCATGATGCGATTCGGACAGTTTGAAGCCGTGGTCGTACGTTTCACCGAACACCTCCACGCCAGGAACGGGCCCGGAGGATCCGGACGTGGGGTTGTAGGCGAGCAGGTCCATGTACTTGACGGCGGTCTCCCCGATGGCACCGTGCATCGCGCTGGTGTCCGCGCGCGGGCCCTCGTTCACCGACCTGAGATGCTCATAGTTGGCGCCGGTGCTTTCCAGGACGTTTCCGGCTGCCGCGAAATAGGGCTCGGCGGCCTCGCTGTTGTGGTCCACGCCCTGGGGCAGCGTGGTGCCTGCCCGGATCAGGTCGGCGACTCCTTCGGACCCTTGCCATTCGCGCACCAGGACGTCATGCGTGAGGTCCATGTTCGAGAGCATGTCCGCCGACGCCTCTTCGTTGCGTGAGGCGGCTGTCAGGAGACCGTCCACACCGTCGACCTCCAGCCACGGATACGGATCGCTGCGCATCTCGGCCACGCTGTTCGATCCGTTGTGCTGTGTGATGTCCCCGTTCTTTTCCTCGATCACCCGTTGGACGTCGAGGGCCGAGTTCACCATGTCCCGGCTGAAGGCGTCTCCGGACGCGACCGTCGCATGCGACATGAGGTTGCCGAAATTCCCGTACTCCTGAGCAGCGCCGCGCAGCCCGCTGTCCGGCCGCGTCCCCATTTCGTCGAGCTTCTGGTCGTAGCCGTAGACGAATTCCTTGACGCCGGGGGGCATGGGGGCTCCGGTGCCCGGGTCGCTGCCGCCGACGGCTTCGTTCATGGAGGCGTTGATGCCATTCGCCACGGCCTCCTGGACGGCGAACAACGGGTCTTCGTAGGTGTATTCCTCGCCGACCGGTGGACGCGGGGGATTCATGGCTCCCAGCGTGGCGAGGGAATCCGCCGTGAGGTGCTGGAGGAATTCCTGGGTGTATTCGTCGAGCTGCGACGTGTTCGCGTCGAAATCCTCGCGGACGTTCCCGTCCGCGTCGAACATGTCGTCCACGGCGGAACCGAGTCCGCTGCTGTACCGCTCCAGCGTGCTGGAGCGGGGGTTCTCCTTTTGCAGCTCTTCCTCCAGCTTGATGGCGTTGTACGTCGCCATTTCCTCGGTGTGCCAGAGCCGCAGCGGTCCCTCGGACGTGTCGTAGCCAGCGTCCTCGAGTTCGAGGGCCAACTCGCCCATGTCCCGGCGGTACTTCTCGATGACGTCCTTGATGTCGCCGTCCGCCTCTTCGGCGGCCTCGACCGCCTGGTCCAGATAGATCTTGCGGATCGCCGCGACCAGTTCGTACGGCGGGACCCAGCCGCCCTGGCCGCGGGCGGCCTCGTACTCGACGTTGTCGTAGACCACTTTCGGTGCGATGGACGGGTCGGGGGCGAGCGGGTGCCCGGCGGGAAGCGTGCCGCCCGACGCGGTGTTCTCCAGCGCCCTCGCGCAGTTGTCGTAGTCGTTCTTCGCATCGTCGCTCAGGTCCTCGATGCGCTGGTCGAGGCCCGTGCCGTAGTCACCGCCGCCGTCGATGACCTGCTCGTTCTCGTCCTCGGCGTCCAGCGCGAAGCCCATCCCCTTGAGGATGTTGCCGACCACCGCGTCCATCTGCGTGCCGTTGTTCCCGAGGTCGTTCGCGGTGAGGGCGTCGCGCTGCTCCTTCTCCAGCAGCTCCGCACCGTTCAGCGAACCCGAATCGGCGCTCTGCTCGGACGCCAGTCGCGCCAGCTCACCGGCCGACCCGGCCTCGCCTGCCGCGACG
Source organism: Streptomyces sp. B15 (assembly GCF_018070605.1). NCBI lineage: Bacteria > Bacillati > Actinomycetota > Actinomycetes > Kitasatosporales > Streptomycetaceae > Streptomyces > Streptomyces sp. B15. The sequence goes on along the minus strand of NZ_JAGPXJ010000142.1, from coordinate 1,126 downwards.
GCGTACTGCACCGCGGTGTCCGCCATGTCCTCGGTGCTGACCTCGTCCGAGAAGTCCTGCCGACGCTGCCACGGGTCCTTGTCGGTCATCTCCTTGACGTCCGACTTGCCGAACTCGACGCCTGCCCCCACCGCGTGGCCCCATTCCTCCTCGCCGGCCTTCCTCCTCGCCGGCTCGTGTCCTCATCTGCTCACATGCCTTCGGCGACACCGCGTGAGACGGCGCTCCGCCCGGCGGCACCGGTCGTGTCGGCGGTCCGTATCGCACTGTCGGCCGCGGTGTCGGTCGCCTCCCCCAGGTCGGCGACCTGGTGGTCGGCGGCGCTCATCGTGTCTCTGTCCTCGGCGGCCCGCCCCGCGCTGCCCGCCTGCCGGTCGCTGTTTCCGTTCAGCGCGTTCACGTACGCGTCGGCGCCGCCGAAGCGGGCCGGTGACGCGTCCACGCCCCGGAGGTACCGACGGGCCTCCTCGGCCGCGTCGGCGGATCTGTTGCTGATCCTGCCGCCCTCGCGCCATCCGTCGGGCGTGTACTCGAGTCCCTCGTCCGCTGCCATGCCGTGCTACTCCGATGTCGTCGGTACTGTCGCGATGTCGGTGTGCCGGGGTGTCGGGGTGCCGGGCCGCCCTCCGCTCCGGCAGGACGGCGCTTGGGTCTGCCGGAGCCGGGGGTGCCGAGCCCTCAGCGCCCCCTTACTCACCCAGCACGCCCCGACCGGCCCTACGTGCGCTGCACCAGGCCCGGTCCGCCTCCTTGCCGGAGCTGTCGGAGGCGGAGCGCGACCCGGTTGGGGAGTCGCGCAGCTCGCGCCGGTCTCCGCCCTTGCCTGTACGCGCCGCCCCCAGGGCGCCGCCCGCGGCAGGGGCCGGACCGGCGAGGCGATGGCGGGCCGAGGCGTCGGCCGCGCGGGCGCGCCAGGTGTCGGGAGGCTCCCCGAACAGCCGGGGCCGGGTCCTGGACGCGGCGGCCGCCCCCCGCGCGGTCGCCGCTGCCTGGGACCCCGCTCCGGGCGGGGGCAGATACGGCCGCCCGCCCTGGGCCGCTTCCCGGGCGGCGAAGCGGTTGGCCACCTCCGCCTTGTGGGCGAGGTTGCCCGCCGCCTGCCGGGCCAGTTGGGGCTGGGCCGGTC
>NZ_JAGPXJ010000141.1:0-12114 GCF_018070605.1 Streptomyces sp. B15 | reverse complement strand
GACCCGCGCCCAGGCGGTCGCCTCCGGCAGCCGGGACCCGCCTCGACGAACAGCAGCTCGCTGTCTTCCAGCAGCAGCGCGACGCTGGGCGCGAATTGGACGGGCGCGCGCAGGTGCCGCGTCCAGTAGTCGGGGTCGACCGCCTGCTCGTCGGTGATCCACCCGCCGGTGATGTTGGAGACGAACGGCAGCTGCGGAGCGCGCAGTTCGACCTTGGACAACTCGGCGGCGAACGGTTCCAGCGCGGGCTCCATCATGGCCGAGTGGAACGCGTGCGAGGTGTGCAACCGGTGGCCGGTCACGCCGCGTTCGGCCAGTGCCGCGTGCGCGGCGTCCACCGCCGCTTCCGGTCCGGACAGCACGGTCAGCCGGGCGCCGTTGTAGGCGGCGATGTCGCAGCCCGCCAGCCCCTCGACCGCTTCCGGCGGCGCGGGGACGGCCAGCATGCTGCCGCCGGGCAGCTCCTGGACCAGCGCTCCGCGCCGCACCACCAGCCGCACGGCGTCGGCGAGCGTGAACACACCGGCGAGGCAGGCGGCGACGTATTCGCCGACGCTGTGGCCGACCATGGCGGCCGGGCGCAGTCCCCACGCCAGCAGCTGCCGTGCCATCGCGTACTCGACGGTGAACAGCGCGGGCTGGGCCATGCTGGTGCGGGTCAGCCGCTCGGCGGCACCGCGCTCGTCGGCGGCGAAGATCACCTCGCGCAGGTCGGTGTCCAGCAGCGGGCGCGCCAGCTCGGCGCACTCGTCGACGGCCGCGCGGAAGACCGGTTCCTGCTCGTAGCAGCGGCGGCCCATGCCGAGGTGCTGGGAGCCCTGGCCGGGGAAGAGGAAGGCGACCGGCGCTCCTTCAGCGGGTGCCGGGGCTCCTCCCCCGGCCTGGGGACGGGAGGTCGCCCCGGTCCGGACGGCGCGGCGGAGCGCGGCGGGGGCGCCTTCCGTACCGGGGACCACGGCGACCCGGTGCCGGAAGTGCGGGCGGCCCAGGCTCAGTGTCGCGGCGACATCGGCCGGGTCCTGTTCGGGGTGGGCCTCGAGGTGGTCGGCGAGACGGCGGGTGGCGTCGGCGAGCGCTTCGGGTGTCCGCGCCGACACGGGAAGCAGCGACGGGCGCTGCCGGGCCGGCTCGACGGGTGCGGCCGACGTGGCTGATGCGGCCGAGTCGGCGGGCCGGGTGTCGGCGGGTGCGGAGAAGCGTTTCAGCTCGGGGTGGGCAGGCGGCTGCTCCACCACCACGTGCGCATTGGTGCCGCCGACCCCGAAGGAGCTGACGGCGGCGAGCCGGACGTCGTGGTGCGCCGGCCAGTCGGACAGCTCGGTGTTGACGTAGAAGGGGCCGTGCTCGAAGTCGATGGCCGGGTTGGGCCGGGTGTAGTTGATGCTCGGCGGTATTCGGCCGGCCTGGAGGGCCAGGACGGTCTTGACGAGCCCGACGACGCCCGCCGCGGGCCCCAGGTGGCCGACGTTGCCCTTGACGGAGCCGATCGGGCAGACGCGGACGCCCGTCATACCCAGGTCGCGGTAGGCGCGGGTGAGCGCGTTCACCTCGATGGGGTCGCCCACCCGGGTGCCGGTGCCGTGCGCCTCGACGTAGCCGATGGCGGCGGGATCGAGGCCGTGGGCGCGCATCGCCCGCCGGATGAGCAGGGCCTGGCCCTCGACGCTGGGCGCCGTGAACCCGGCCTTGAGGGCGCCGTCGTTGTTGACGGCGGAGGCCCGGATGACGGCATGGACGTGGTCGCCCGCCGCCACCGCGTCGACGTACCGCTTCAGCACGACGGTACCGACGCCGGTGCCGAAGATCGTTCCGTCCGCGTCGGCGTCGAAGGGGCGGACCCGACCGGTGACGGAGAACATGCCGCCCTCGGCCGAGTGGTAGCCGGTCTTGCGCGGCAGCTCGACCTGGACGCCGCCCGCCACGGCGGCGTCGCACTCGCCGCCCAGCAGCGCCTGGCACGCCATGTGCACGGCGACCAACGACGTGGAGCAGGCGGTCGCCACGTTCACGCTCGGTCCGGTGAGGCCGAGTTGGTGCGAGACGGCGGTGGTGAGGTAGTCGGCGGCGTTGGCGACGATGACGCCCACCTCGCCGAGGAACGAGGTGGCCTCGGGGTGGGTGTTGACGTTCCACTCCCGGTAGAAGTTGGGCGCCCCACCGCCGTAGACGCCGACCGTGCCGGGCACCTGGAACGGGTCGTAACCGGCGTGTTCGAGGGCCGTGTAGGCGGACTCCAGGAAGAGCCGGTGCTGCGGGTCGCGGACCTGCGCCTCGCGAGGGGTGAGGCCGAAGAAGCGGGCGTCGAATCCGGCCACGTCGTCGAGGACCGGTTTGACCCTTATGTAGTGCGGGTCCGCCAGTACGGAGGCGGGGATGCCGGCCGCACGCAGCTCCTCCTCGCTGAACCGGGTCACCGACTCCGCACCGGCCGTCAGGTTGGCCCAGAAGGTGTCCAGATCGGCGCTGCCGGGCACCCTCAGCGCCATGCCGACGACGGCTATGGCGTCCTCCCGGCCCCGAGCGCCTCGGCCGTTCCCGGATGTGCCGGCCGGCCCCCGTGGGTTCGTACTGTGCACCGCGCAGCCCCCTTACCTGATGTTCGTGCATCCTCCGCCGCCCCCAACTCACCCGTCAATGCGTACAGTTCGACAATGACGTACGGCGGGCCGCGCTGTCGGCGCGCCGAGCGGGTGGACCGCCCAGGGAGGAGAGCACCGGTGCCCGAGCCCATGTCCTACCCCCCGGGGGCGCCCTGCTGGGCCGATCTGCACACCCCCGACCAGGCCGCGTCCGAGCGGTTCTACACAGCCGTGCTGGGGTGGGGGCATCTGCATGCGGGACCGGCGTACGACCACTACGGATACGCCACCTGGCAGCGGCACATGGTGGCCGGTATCGCACCGTTCGAGCCCGGAACCCACGGGGACGGCGAGGAGACGGCGAGCTGGATCGTCTCCTTCGCGACCGACAGCGCCGACGAGCTCGCCGACCGGGTGGCGGCGGCGGGCGGCGAAGTCACCCATGGCCCCGAGGACTTCGGTGTGCTCGGGCGCGCCGTCGTGGCGGTGGACCCCGCGGGCGCCCATGTCGGCTTCTGGCAGCCCCGGGCGCATCTGGGCACGGGCCTGTACCGCGAACCGTCCGCGCTGTGCTGGGCGGAGCTCGCCGTGCACGACACCGGCGCGGCGGACCGCTTCTACGAGGCGGTGCTGGGCCTGCGGACCACCGAGTACACCGCTGCGGGCGAGGAGCACTACGCGGCGTTCCGGCTGCCTGCCCTGGGCGCGGACGAGCCGCTCGGGGAGGCGGTGGCGGGCCGGACCGTGCTGGGAGCGGAGCAGCGCGAGGCGGAGCCCTTCTGGATGCCCTACTTCGGCACCCGGGACGCGAAGGAGACCGCCTCGGTGGCCCGGCGGGAGGGCGCCACCGTGCTGTACGAGGGGGTGAACGGGGAGGGGCGGGGTGTCGCCGTCCTCCGCGATCCGCAGGGTGCGGTTCTCGCGCTGCTCGAACTCCCCGCCTGAAGGGGAGCCCCCGTCCCGCCCCGAAGGGAAGCCCCCGTCCCGAAGGGGAGCGCCCCCGCCTCGAGGGGAGCCCGCGCCTGAGGGGAGCGCGCACCGGACGCGGAGCCTCCGCCGGGAATTGTTGGTCGGCAGGCTGGAGCAGCCCCTGTCCAGCAAGTAGGGTGCGCGCCCATCGCCGTCGAGAGAACGGTGTGTGAGCCGCGACGTTGTGGAGGTAGTGGATGAGCGCGGGCTCGATCTTCTTGTGGGAACTTCTCGGTACCTCGGTACTGGTCATGCTGGGTACCGGCGTTGTCGCCAACAACGTACTGCGCAGGACGAACGGCACCGGCGGGGGCGTGCTGTTCGTCAACATCGGCTGGGGCTTCGCGGTCTTCACGGGCGCGAGTCTCGCGGCACCCAGCGGCGCGCACCTCAACCCGGCCATCACGCTCGCCCTCGCCGTGGCCGACAAGACCGAGTGGTCCGACGTGCCCATATACATGCTGGCGCAGATGCTCGGCGGTGTCATAGGCGCGGTGCTGTGCTGGGCCACGTACAAGCTGCAGTTCGACGACCACGACGACCCGGCGGGCACGCTCGGCGTGTTCTCGACGGCGCCGACGATCCGCAACAGCTTCTGGAACGTGGTCACCGAGGTGCTGGGCACCTTCGTGCTGGTCGCCTTCGTGCTCTTCTCCCCCACGTTCAAGCCCGGGGAGGGCAACGGCGGCATTCCCGACTTCGGCAACTCCGCACTGGGCTACGCGGGTGTCGCCTTCGTCGTGCTGGTGATCGGCACCTCGCTGGGCGGGCCGACCGGCTACGCCATCAACCCGGCCCGTGACCTCGGCCCGCGGCTCGCCTACGCCTTCGTCCTCCCCATCAAGGGCAAGGGCAAGGCCGACTGGGCCTACTCCTGGGTCCCGGTCGCCGGTCCCCTCCTGGGCGGCGTGCTGGCGGCTCTGCTGTATCTGGCCTACCCGGCGTAGTCGGCATCCGGCCCTCCCGGCGGTTCCGCCGCGACGAGCCACTCCTACGGGTGGCTCATGGGCGATGCTGCGGGTCCAGCGGGGGTGCGAGCGATTTGATCTGACCCGGTGGCGGCGACCGCCGCCACCGGGTCGGATCCGCACTCGCGAAAGGCACCCCGTTGCACGGATCAGCATTGCGCTCACGCGCCCGTCCGCGTACCCGCGGCGCACGTCGCCGTCTCGTCCTGGCCGGGGCGAGCGCGGCCCTCTTCCTCGTACCGGCCCTGTCGGCCGCCGCCGAGGGGTCGGCGCGGAGCGACGCCGGCGGGACGGCACCCGTTCAACTCCTGGCCGTCAACGATCTGCACGGCAACCTGGACGCCGTACCGGGCCCGGCCGGGGCGGTGTACCGGAGCGGTCCAGGCGGCGAGCCCGAAAAGGTGCAGGCGGGCGGGGTCGCGCGGCTCGCCACGCTGCTGGACCGGGCACGGGAGCGCGCACGGGGGGCCGACTCGCTGACCGTCGCCGCGGGCGACATGATCGGCGGCAGCCCGCTGCTGTCAGCCGCCTTCCACGACGAGCCGACCGTCGAGGCACTGGAGACACTGGGCCTGGACGTCAGCGCCGTCGGCAATCACGAGTTCGACGAGGGGCCCGCCGAGCTGCTGCGGATGGACACCGGCGGCTGCCACCCCAAGGACGGCTGCGCCGACCCGGAACAGCCCTACGACGGTGCCGACTTCCCCTATCTCGCGGCGAACGTGTTGCCGCGCGAGGCCGGGAAGGGGAACGGGAAGGCCGCGGCCGACCGGAAGCCGATTCTTCCGCCGTACTGGATCAAGAAGCTGCCGAGCGGCGAGCGCATCGGATTCATCGGGCTGACGACGAAGGACACCCCGTCCGTCGTGAGCGCCTCGATGACCAAGGACCTGGTCTTCGAGGACGAGGTGGCCACCATCGACCGGTACGCGGACGAACTGGACCGCAAGGGCGTCAAGGCGGTGGTGGCGCTCGTGCACGAGGGCGCCCAGCCGCCCGGGAAGAACTACGACGCCACCTGCGGCAAGGACGGTGCGGCCGACCGGCTCGACGGCCCTGTCCAGCAGATCGCCACCAAGGCCTCGCCGAAGGTGGACCTGCTGGTCACAGGGCATTCGCACGAGCCGTACATGTGCACCGTCCAGGACCCGGCGGGGCAGCCGCGGCTGGTCACCCAGTCCGCCTCGTTCGGCCGGACCTTCACCGACCTGCGCTTCGACATCGACCGCGAGACCGGTGACGTGGTGCGCTCCTCCGCCCGCGTCCAGGCCCAGATCGTCGGCACCGACACTCCCGAGCAGCCGCGGGTGGACCGCGTCGTCGAGAAGTGGCGGGCCCGCTCGGCGGAGTTGGCGAACGAACCGGTCGGCCACATCTCCGCCGACATCCCCGGCCGGGGCGCCCCCGATCCGGAGACCCCGCTCGGCGATCTGATCAGCGACGCGCAGGTGGCGGCCACCCGTGAGGCCGGCGCCGAACTGGCGCTGCTCAACTGGGGCGGCGTGCGCTCCGACCTGACCTACCGCGCCTCCGGCCGGGAGGGCGACGGTGTGGTGACGTACGGCGAGGCCTTCCAGGTGCAGCCGTTCGACAATCCGCTGGTGACGATGACGCTCTCCGGGAGGCAGCTGCTGGACGTGTTGCGGCAGCAGTTCTCCGGCGCCAACCAGGGCTATCCGCAGGTGCTGCAGATCTCCGACGCGCTGCGGTTCGACGTCGACATGTCGCGCGAGGGTGCCGACCGGCTGCTGGCCGGTACCGTGCGGGTGAACGGCGAGCCGGTGGACGAGTCGGGCAGCTACCGGGTGACGGTCAACGACTTCCTCTCCCAGGGCGGCAACGGCTTCAGTGTGCTGAAGGAGGGCACCGACCGGCAGACCGTCACCCGTGACCTGGCCGCCTTCGTCGAGTACCTCAAGCAGCACTCCTCGCCCGAGAAGCCGATCGCTCCGCCCAAGGCGGACCGCATCACCTGGCGCTGAACCGGGATGCCGGTCCGGACTCCGGACCGGACCCGGGCGGGTCCCCGGCCGGGGGCAAAGGGCGGTGGTCGGAAGGCGCCCTTTCGCTCCCGGCCGGTCGCGGGGTGTGCTGGAGGAGCGCAGCGAGCCCGTGCGGCACCCGCTGCTGCGCGCGGACACCCAGGAGGAGTTCCCATGGAGACCACCGTCGGCGCCGACGAGGCCGGGCGCACCGGCTGGTACGTGGACGAGCGGTGCACCGACTGCGACGTGGCCCGTCAGCTCGCGCCCGAACTCGTCCGCGAGGGCGAGGGCCGCTCCGAGCTCGTCCGGCAGCCGGAGAACGAGACGGAGGCCGGCCAGTTGCTGGCCGCCGCGCTCGCCTGCCACACCCGTTCGATCCGCCCGCCGGGCGGACGGCTGGATCCGGCCGCACCCGACCCCTTCCCACTCGCCCTCGACGCGCACGTGCTGCTGTGCGGGCACAACTCCAGGCACACCGCGGGCGCCAACTCCTATCTGCTGCGGCGCCCGTCGGGCAGCTGGATGATGATCGACACGCCGCGCTTCAGCGAACCGCTGGCACGCCGGTACGAGACGGACCGCCGGTTCACGGACGTGCTGCTCACCCACCGGGACCACGCGGCGCACGGCCGCCGCTGGGCGGACCGGCTGGGCGCCCGGCTGTGGATCCACGAGGGCGACCTGGACGCGGCCCCCGACGCCGACCAGGTGCTGCGTGGCACGGCGCCCGCGGACATCGCCGAGGGGGTGCGCGCCGTACCGCTGCCCGGCCATACGCGCGGCAGCGTGCTCTACCTCGCCGACGAGCGCTACTGCTTCAGCGGGGACAGCTTCTACTGGGCGCGGACGCTGGACGACCTGGAGGTCGCCCAGAGCGTCACCTGGTACTCCGTCGAGGAGCTGGCCGCCTCGCTGGCGCGGGTGGCGGACGGGCTGCGCTTCGAGTGGCTGCTGCCGGGCCATGGCGGGCGCAAGCGGCTGCCCGCGACCGAGATGGCGCTGCGGATGCGGCGGTTGGTCCGGCGCGTGGCCACCCTGCGGCCGCGGCCCGTCGACTTCACCGCTGTGCGGTGGTAGAGCCCGCCCCCGCGGCAGCCGCGCCCGGCTCGCGGCCGGCGGGCCCGGCTACGGTGGTGGCGCCCGCCGCGCCGCTCGCGGCGGGCCCGCCGTTGTCCGCGAGGAGCCCGCACCGTGAAAGCCGCACGCCTGGTCACCGACGTTCTTCAGCCCCGCAACGCGTTGCTCGCGGGGCTGACCGGGCTGGGAGTCGCGGCGGCTGGGAACTGGACGGGCGTCCCCTGGGGGCTGTTCGCGGCGCTGTGTGCGGGCATCGTGCCGGCCTCGTACATCGAGTGGGAGCGAAGACGCGGCACCTGGGGCGACCGGCATGTGGTCGACCGGACGCAGCGGCTGCCGATCTTCCTGGTGATCCTCGGCTCGGTGGGGCTGGGAGCGCTGGTGATGGTGCTGGGGCGGGCGCCGCGGGACATCCTGATCGCGATGGTCGCGCTGTGGGTGATGACGGTGGGCCTGCTGGCGGTGAACACCGTCTGGAAGATCAGTGTGGACGCCGCGGTGGCCGCGGCGGTGGTGGCGATGCTGGCGGTGGTGCACTCGGTGTGGTGGCTGCCGGGCGCCGGCCCGTTGGTCGTGGCCGTGTGCTGGTCGCGGATCGCGTTGAGATACCACACTGTGGCGCAGACGGCCGCCGGGGCGACCCTCGGGCTGGTCACGACGGGCGCCTGGCTGGTGTGAGGGCGCAGCCGGCCGTGTGCGGACGCCCCGGTGCGGGAAGGCGGGGTGCGACGTCACCTGAAGGGGTTGGCTGTTGCGGTAGCGCGCCGGGGGTACCCGCCGGATGAGGCGGCGGGATGGTTCCGTTTCTCCCGTCCGACGACCGCTTGGCCGACTCTCCCGAGGTGCGTCATGGCTCTCGCCCCCGTCACCCCGTCACTCTCCCGGGCCGAGCTGCGCCAGGTCTTCGAGAAGAGCCCCGACCAGTCCGGGGCCGGGCCCGGTGTCGCCGGCGAGCTGGTCGGTATCGAGGTAGAGACCGCGGCGCTGGACCCCGCCACCGGTGCCGCGGTGCCGTACGAGGGGCCGCACGGAGTCCGTGCGCTGCTGGAGCACCTTGCCGCCGAGCGGCCGGGCGCCGTGCCCCGGTACGACCGCGCGGCCCTGGTGGCGGTGCGGCTCCCGGAGGGCGGCACGGTCTCGCTGGAACACGGCGGGGCCGTGGAGTTCTCCTCCCCGCCGTGCTCCAGTGTGACCGAGCTGGCCGAGGTGACGGACCGTGCGCTGCGCGGACTGGCGGCGGCGGCACGCCGGTTCGGCTTCGCCCTGGTGCCCGGGGGCCAGTACCCGTTCACGGCTCCGGAAGAGGTGCGGTGGGTGCCGCACTCGCGGACCCCGCTGATGCGGCGCCACTTCGAGAGCCTGGGGAAGCCGGGCGCGGGCGGGGTGCAGGTGATGTCGCTGGCCCTCTCGACGCAGGTCTCGCTCGACTTCACCTCGCTCGCCGATCTGCGGGAGAAGCTGCGGGTCCAGGCCGCCGCCTCCACCCCGGCAGCCGCGCTGTTCGTCAACGCACCGCTGGAGGGCGGCCGACCGTGCGGGCAGCTGTCCCGGCGGATGGACTATCTCAGCCGCACGGACCCGGCCCGCACCGGCGTCGTCCCGATGATGCTGCGCGAGGACGTCGATGTGGAGATGTTCATCGACTGGGCGCTGAACCTGCCGATGATCCACCGTGCGGCACCGGACGGCGGTCGGCGCGCGGCACCCCGGGTGCCGTTCGGCACGCTGCTGCGGCAGGGCTTCGGGGACGGCAGCAGACCCCGGCTCGCCGACTGGCGGGCGCATCTGTCGCAGGTCTTCTCCGACGTGCGGCTGCGCGAGACCTTGGAGCTGCGCGCCGTGGACGGCCCGCCGTTCAGCGCTCTGGGCGCGGTGCCCGCGTTCTGGACCGGGCTCAGCTACCACCCGCCGGCCCGCGCCGCGGCCTGGGAACTGCTGCGCGGCATCGGCCCCGACGAGCACCGTGCGGCGCTGCGCGACATCGCCTGCCGGGGGCCGGCCGCCGAACTGGCCGGGCGACCGGTGCGGGAGGTGGCGGCCGAGCTGCTGCGGTTGAGCGAGGCCGGTCTGCGGGCCCGCGTCGAGGCGGGCGCCGAACGTCCGGAAGCGGTGGATCTGCTGGCCCCGCTGCACGAGATCGCCGAGTCGGGCGTCACCTTCGCGCAGCGCACGCTCGACCAACGGCAGGAGGACCCGGCGACCTTCCCGGCCCGCCACATCGCCCGGCACCGCATCCCGTGAGCCCGCACCGGGGGGCTGCTCCCCGTCAGAGCGCGGAGAACCGCGAGAGCGGCCACGGTGACCCGACAGCCTTGCGGCGGCGGACAGGGGCACCCCGCACCGGCCGCTACACCACGCCCTGGCTGCGCATCGCCTCGGCCACCCGGTGGAAGCCGGCCGCGTTGGCACCGAGGACGTAGTCGTCGGCGCTGCCGAACTCGTCGGCGGCGGCGACGCATTCGGTGTGGATCGTCCGCATCACCGCGGCCAGCCGGGACTCGGCCTCCGGGAACGTCCACGACTCGCGGGCGGCGTTCTGCTGCATCTCCAGCGCGGAGGTGGCCACACCGCCCGCGTTGGCCGCCTTGCCCGGGCCGTAGCGCACGCCTGCCTCGCGCAGCACTCCGACGGCCTCCGGGGTGCAGGGCATGTTGGCGCCCTCGGCGACGACCTTGACCCCGTTCTTGACGAGGCTGACGGCGTGCTCCTCGGTCAGCTCGTTCTGTGTCGCGCACGGCAGGGCGATGTCGCACGGCACGTCGTACACCGAGCCGCGGGTGCTGAAGTGGGCGCCGGGGCGTGCCTCGGCGTAGGTGTCCAGCCGCCCACGGCGCTCCAGCTTGATCTCCTTGAGCAGTTCGAGGTCGAGGCCCGCCTCGTCCACGACATAGCCGGAGGAGTCGGAACAGGCGACGACCAGAGCGCCGAGCGCCTGGGCCTTCTCGACGGCGAAGAGGGACACGTTGCCGGCCCCGGAGAGGACGACGCGGTGCCCGGCCAGGTCCTCGCCGCGGGTGGCGAGCATCTCGCGGACGAAGTGGACGGTGCCGTACCCGGTGGCCTCCGTGCGGGCGTGCGAGCCGCCCCAGCCGATGCCCTTGCCGGTGAGCGCGCCCGCCTCGAAGCGGTTGGTGAGCCGCTTGTACTGGCCGAAGAGGTAGCCGATCTCCCGGGAGCCGACGCCGATGTCGCCGGCGGGCACGTCGGTGTGCTCGCCGAGGTGGCGGTGCAGTTCCGTCATGAAGGACTGGCAGAAGCGCATCACCTCCGCGTCGCTGCGGCCCTTGGGGTCGAAGTCGGCGCCTCCCTTGCCCGCGCCGATGCCCAGCCCGGTCAGCGCGTTCTTGAAGATCTGTTCGAAGGCGAGGAACTTGACGGTGCCCAGCGACAGTTGCGGCACGAAGCGCAGTCCGCCCTTGTACGGGCCCAGCGCACTGCTGAACTCCACCCGGAAGCCGCGGTTGACGTGCACCTCACCCGCGTCGTCGGTCCACGGAACCCGGAAGATGACCTGCCGCTCGGGCTCCACCAGCCGCTCCACCAGCTTCGGCTCGGCGCGTTCGGGGTACTTGCGCAGCACCGGCTCCAGACTGTGCAGCACCTCCCGCACGGCCTGATGGAATTCGGGTTCTCCGGGGTTTCGGCGCAGAACCTCGGCGTACACCGCTTCGATACGGCTGCTGGCATCCACGGACATCATCCTCGTCGCTCGCACGGCCACCCGGCCCTGCCGGGACAGGCTGGTCACGAGGGTACGTTCAGCTGCCACGAGGTCGGCTCGCAAGTGGCGAGAAACACTCTCGCGGGGCCGCACCGTGCTCCTCCGGCCCCGGCGGACCGACGGGCGTACGCCCCGGCGCCGCAGCGGGCGCTCACCCGGCGAGCCGCACCGCGTTCTCCAGCATCAGCGCGTGCACGAACGCCTGGGGCAGATTTCCCCGCATCTGGCGCTGTTCGACGTCGAACTCCTCGGCGTACAGCCCCGGTGGCCCGTAGGCGGCGCGGTTGCGCTCGAACCAGCGGTAGGCGGCGGGGCGGTCGCCGAGGTGGTGGGTGACCAGCGACATCATGAAGCCGCACAGCAGGAAGGCGCCCTCGGCCTCGGCGAGGGGGCGGCCGTCGTGGCGGAAGCGGTAGACATAGCCGTCCTCGGCCAGTTCCTGCTGTACGGCCGCGACGGTGCGTCTCGCATTCGGATCGGCGCCGGGCAGGCACCCGCGCGCCAGCGGCAGCAGGACACCGGCGTCCACCGAGGGGTCGTCGGCGGCACGGGCCCACACCCCGTCGGGGCGCAGGCAGCGGGCCCGGGTCCGGGCCAGTACCGTCTCGGCCAGTGCGCGCGGGCGCTCGGCCTCGCGTTCGGGCAGCTGGGCCGCCAGCGCGCGCAGTCCGGTCACCACGCTGAGCCGCGAGTGCGTCCACCACCGCTCCTCCAGCTCCCACAGCCCCGCTTCGGGGCGCTCCCAGTTGCGCTCGACAGCGGTGACGGCGACATCGACGGCGCGCCGGACGTCCCGGTCCTCCAGGTGTCCGTAG
>NZ_JAGPXJ010000140.1:0-12579 GCF_018070605.1 Streptomyces sp. B15 | reverse complement strand
CCGTGGCCCACTCCGCGGCCGACCGCACGGGCAGCCGCCACTCCGCGCGGTAGGGGCGGGGGCTGCTGCCGTGCACATCCGCCGTGACGCGCCCCGGCCCGCATCGCACCGCGGACACTCCCCCGCGCCCGGCACCGGCCCCGGAGCTTCCCCAGCCGGCCCGCGCGTAGGCACGCCCTCGCTCCAGCCGGGCCGTATCCCGTGCCGCTCCCTCCATCGCGCGCAGCCACGCGCCGCCCACACTCTCGGCACCGCTCGCCTCCGGCCGGCCCGTTGCCCCCTCCAGGGCCGGTACGCCGCCGGTCACGGCTGCCTCCGCAGCGACACCAGGTCGGCCAGCTGCGCGTCGGTCAGTTCAGTCAGCGCGGCCTGGCCGCCGCTGAGCACCGCATCGGCCAGCTGCTGCTTGGCCTGGAGCAGTTGGGCGATACGGTCCTCCACCGTGCCCCGCGTGAGCAGCCGGTGCACCTGAACGGGCCGGGTCTGGCCGATGCGGTAGGCACGGTCGGTGGCCTGCTCCTCCACAGCCGGATTCCACCAGCGGTCGTAGTGGACGACATGTCCGGCCCGGGTCAGATTGAGGCCGGTGCCCGCCGCCTTGAGCGACAGCAGGAAGACGGGGACCTCCCCGGCCTGGAAGGCGTCCACCATCTCCTCCCGCCGCCCCACCGGGGTGCCTCCGTGCAGCAGCTGCGCCGCGACGTGCCGCTCGGCCAGATGTGCCTGCAGCAGCCGTGCCATCTCCACGTACTGCGTGAACACCAGCACCGAGCCGCCCTCGGCCAGTATCGTGCCCAGCAGTTCGTCCAGCAGTGCGAGCTTGCCGGAGCGGCCGGGCAGCCGCCCCTCCCGCCCCTCCCGCAGATACTGCGCCGGATGGTTGCAGATCTGCTTGAGCGCGGTCAGCAGCTTCATCACCAGGCCGCGCCGCTCGATCCCCTCGGCCGCCTCGATCCGCGCCAGCGTCTCGCGCACCACCGCCTCGTACAGCGACGCCTGTTCCCTGCTGAGTTCGACCGTGTGGTCCGTCTCCGTCTTGGGCGGCAGCTCGGGGACGATTCCCGGGTCGGACTTCTTGCGGCGCAGCAGGAAGGGGCGGACCAGCCGGGCGAGCCGCTCGGTCGCCTCCGGGTCCTCACCGCCCTCCACGGCGCGGGCGTGACGGGCGCGGAACGCCTTGAGCGGGCCGAGGAGCCCCGGCGTCGTCCAGTCGAGCAGCGCCCACAGCTCCGACAGGTTGTTCTCGACGGGGGTTCCGGTGAGGGCCACCCGGGCGGCGGCCGGGACCGTGCGCAAGGCACGCGCCGTGGCGGAGTACGCGTTCTTGACGTGCTGGGCCTCGTCTGCGACGACCAGCCCCCACTGGCGCGCGGCGAGCTGTTCGGCGCTGCTGCGCAGCGTGCCGTACGTCGTCAGCACGAACCCCGCGTCGGCGCCGTCCTCCCCGTCCCCGCCCGTACTGCCGCCGCCCAGTCCCTTCAGGGTGCGTCCGGTGCCGTGGAAGCGGCGTACGGGCACATCGGGCGCGAACCTGGCCAGCTCACGCTGCCAGTTGCCCAGCAGCGACGCCGGACAGACCACCAGCGTCGGTGCCGTCTCACCACGCTCGGCGCGGCGCAGATGGAGGGCGATGAGAGTGACGGTCTTGCCCAGCCCCATGTCGTCGGCCAGACAGCCGCCCAGTCCGAGCGAGGTCATCAACTCCAGCCAGGCGAGGCCCTGGCGCTGGTAGCCGCGCAGTCGGGCCCGCAACCGGGCCGGCGGGGCCGCGTCCTGGGCGGTCGGACCGGCCGCGCCGGTGCCGACGAGGCGGTCCCGGAGCGCCGCCAGGGCACCCTCCGGCACCGCCTCGACCCGCTCGCCGTCCACCTCGGCCTCGCCCGAGAGGGCCGCGGCCAGCGCGTCACCGGGCGAGAGCAGCCCCAGATGCCGCTTGCGTGCTTTGCGCACCAGCTCCGGGTCGACCAGCACCCACTGGTCACGCAGCCGCACCAGCGGGCGATGCGCCTCGGCCAGCTCGTCCATCTCGCCCTCGGTGAGCGGGTCGCCGTCGAGCGCGAGCTGCCAGCGGAATTCGAGCAGTCGCTGTTCCTTGAAGAAGCCGAACCCGTCGGCGGCCGAACCCGGCGCCTGCGGGCTCGGCCGCACCACCGCCGTCGCGCTCAGCAGCTCGCGGGCGAGCGCCCGCGGCCAGTGCACGGCCACATCCGCGGCGGCCAGCTCACGCGCCGTACGCCCCAGCAGGTCCCCGAGCTCTTCCTCGGTGAGCGGGAGGACGTCGGGCGTGGGCCGCTCCAGCAGCCGACCGAGCGGCGGCCAGACGCGCGCGGCGCGCCGCACCGCGAGCACCGTGTCCACCCGGGCGCGCGCTCCCAGGTGTTCCGCCTCGCCCTGCCACAGCGCCGCCACGTCCGCGACCAGTGTCGGGTCCGCGATGCTGGTCGCCTGGACGACCGCCGCAGCGACGTACGGCTCGGCCGGTGCGGAGCCGTACGGGCTCTCCTCCCGGCCCGGCCCCGGCTCCAGCCCCGGGGCCGGGCTCGGGCCGCCGTCGAAGAGGCGGTCGGCCGACAGGTCGAGCCGGAGGGAGATCCGGATTCCGGCCTCCGTGCCCGCCGCCACCTCGGCCGCCCACTCCCGCAGCCGCGGATACCGCTCGGACAGCCGCTGCGGCTCCCGTCCCGCGAACGCCGATCCGGTGGCAGCCGGACCGGCGGGCGTACGAGGCAGCACATCGGCGACCGCGTCCACGAACGCCCGCACCAGCCCTTCCGGCTCGGGAACCCGAACCGGCCCGTCGACCGGCTGCCGTCCGAGCTCGGCCCGGACCGACCCTCCCGCCCCGGCGCCGCTGTCCCCCGGTCGGTGCGCCCCCAACCGCACGGGCACCGCATGTGCCTCCGGTGGCATGGCGGCGGCCACCGCGCCCAGGTGGGCCACGTCCGCCGCATCCAGCGGGCCGGCCCGCCACACATCGGTGTCCCCCTCGCCCAGCCCCGGCACCAGGCGCCCCCGGGCGACCAGGCGCAGCCCGTGCAGCGCCGCGGCACCCCAGCAGGCCGCGGCCGGATGCGCCCCACTGTCCGTACGCGCCCGCATCAGGACGGGCAGCGCCTCCCGCACCGGCAGCCAGCGCGCCGCCACCACCCGCTGCCGTACGCCCTTTCCGTGCGGCCGCATCACCGTGAGCTCTCCCGGCTCCCCGACCTCGGGCAGCTCACCCTCGTCCTCCCGCCAGAACGCCACACGCCCCTGCCGGGGCACCTCCTCCGGCAGGAAGACCGCGGCACACCGCAGGAGGTCCGCACCGCTCCCCGACCCCATACGCGCCACCGCTTCCACACCTGACTTCGACCTCGCAGGCGAGTCTAGGAGCGGCCACTGACAATCCCGCCGACGATCAAGGGAGCTGCTGGTCAGCCCAGGTTGATACCACCGCTGATGTCACGGGCCTGGACGACGGTGCCGTTGATGTGCGCGGAGCCCGACACCGTGTTGTGCACCTCGGAGTGCTCGGCTCGCAGCACCGGGGCGTGCCGTTCGGCCCATCCGCGCAGCAGCGCCGCGAACTCCTCGTCGGCCCGTGCCTGCTCGCCGAGCCAGCCGGTCAGGGCCCGCACCTGCTCGCTGTCGGCCGGATCGACGGCCGTCAGCCGGCCGTCTTGGAGCTCGCCGTCGGGTCGCCTGCCGCCCACCCGCCGGACGAGCGACAGCAGAGACTCCCAGGCGGACTGGCCGGCCGCGCTTGCGGCACCGCCGGTGGCGGCTGCGGCAGCGGTACCGGCGAGAGTGAGTGCGGCGGCAACGTCCATACGGCACACGGTAGATCGCCCTGTGCGGCCCCGCCAGACCGCACCGGGGTTGTACCGTTTCCCCCTGCCCCCGGGGCGGGCATGGAAGGGGTGCTGGGGGCGGACGGGTGGGCGGGGGTGGACGGGGTGAACGCGCACAGCGTGGACGCGCAGACCGCGTCGGAGTCCGGTCCGACAGGCAGCGCCGCGTACGGCGGTATGTCCGCCGCGCAGATCGCCGCCGAGGTCACCGCGGGCAGACTGACCGCCCGCGAGGTGGTGCGGACGGCGCTGGCACGGATCGCCGAAGTCGACGAGTCGATACGGGCGTTCACCCAGGTGTGGCCCGCACAGGCGCTGGAGCAGGCGGCGGCCGTCGACCGGTCCGTCCGGGCGGGCGACCGGCTGCCGCTCGCCGGGGTGCCGCTCGCGGTCAAGGGCACCCGATCCCTCTCGTCGCGGCATGTGAACCGACTGGCGGCGGCAGGCTGCGTACCGGTGGGCGCCACCGCGACACCCGGTGCGGGCACCCGGTGGCAGACCTGGGGCGCCACCGACCGCGGCCCCACCCGCAATCCCCACGACCCCGACCGGAGTCCCGGCGGCTCGTCCGCCGGGTCGGCAGCGGCTGTCGCGGCGGGGATGGTGCCGCTCGCCACCGGAAGCGACGGTGCGGGATCCGTACGGATCCCGGCCGCCTGGTGCGCCGTGGTGGGCTTGAAACCGACCGGCGGGTTGCTGCCCCTGCCGGGGCGGCCCGCCTACCGCGCCCGGCGGAGCGTGCCAGGGCCGCTGGCGCGTACGGCGGCCGACGCGGCCGCCTACCTCGGCGCGGTCACCGGGGCCGCCGCCCTGCCGCCATCAGCGGCACCGGCACCGCCTGTACCGCCGACACGGCCGCTGCGGACGGTGTGGTCCGCGACGCTGGGCTTCGCGGACACACAGCCGCCCGTCGCCGCCGCAGCGCGTGCGTTCCTGACCGGCCTGGCCCGGGCCGGAATCGTCGCCCCGTACTCCGCGACCGTCCGGCTGCCGGATCCGGGCGACTGCTGGCAGGCCCTTCGCGCCGACCCCCACGACGCGGTACACCACCGGCCGGTCGCCCGCACCGTCGCGGCCCTCACTGCGGGAGTGGGCCGTCTCTTCGCCGAGGCGGAGCTGCTCGCCACCCCCACCACCCCCAATCCGCCGCACGGTCACGACGGACCGGGAGAGCTCATGAGCGTGGCCCTCACCTGGGCGTTCAACATCACCGGGCACCCGGCGATCAGCATCCCCGCCGGGCGGACGGCCGCCGGTCAGCCGGTCGGTCTGCAACTCGTGGCGCCGCCCGGCCGGGAGGCCGACCTCCTGGCCGTCGCGGCAGCAGCCGAGACGACAGCGGCAGTCGAAACGACAGGTGCAGCCGGAACGACAGGTGCGGGGGCGTACTGATGACCGAGGAGACGCGACGGCCGCTGCTCATGCTGGACGTCGACGGTCCGCTCAACCCGTTCGCGGCGCGTTGGCCACGCCGCCCACGCGGCTACCGCACGCACCGGATGCTGCCACCCAGCTATGCGGCACGACGGGAGGCGGCGGGACGGGATGTACGGCCGCTGCGCGTACGACTGAACGCCGCGCACGGGAAGCGGCTGCTGGGACTGGGCTACGACCTCGTCTGGGCGACGACCTGGGCGGCCGAGGCCAACGAGTACATCGGACCGCCGCTGGGGCTGCCGCGGCTGCCGGTGGTCGAGTGGCCCGAGAAGATCGTGCCGGAGCTGGACGGACTGCTGTTCAAGACCCGGCACGTGGTGGAGTGGGCGGCCGGGCGGCCCTTCGCGTGGGTGGACGACGCGCTGACGGCGAGGGAGCGCCGGTTCGTCGGCGCCCATCACCCCGGGCCGGCCCTCCTCCACCATGTGGATGCCCGGTTCGGGCTGCGCGAGGACGACTTCGCCACGCTCGCCCGCTGGGCTCGGGAGCAGGCCCAGCAGCGGTGACGAGGCGCACGCGGCCCCGCCGGGCGGCGTGGCAGGCCTCCGCTGCCCGACTGCCGGGTTCCCCGTCGCTCAGTTGCCGAGGTCCGTGGTACCGGACTGCGGCGGCTCGAAGCTGTCGAACCCCGCGGCCTCCACGAAGTCCGGCCGTGGGTTGAGCGCGGCGGCGAGCTTGAAGTGGGCCCGCGCCTCGTCGTCCCGGGCGGCCCGCTGCAGTGTGCGGGCCAGCGCGAAGTGGGCGTACGCGTTGTCGGGCTCGCGCTCCAGCACCCACTCGAACTCCTGCTCGGCCGAGTGGAGGCGGGCTTGAAGAAAGTACGCGCGGGCGCGCAGCAGACGAGCGCCCCGGTGCTCGGGGTGCTCTTCGATCACGTTGTCCAGAAGGTCGACCGCTCCGCGCGGGTCGCGCGCTGCCAGCAGCTGCTCCGCCGCTCGGAACTGGATGAGGTTCGTCTCGGGGCTCGTCACAACACTGCCCTTCCTTCGGCTCTCGCCCCGGCACAACATCGAGCTGCCCATGACCATTCCCTGGGCGTCCCCGGCCGGAGGCTGGGGAGCATATGCCCCGCACACGGGCGGGGCGAACGGAATTCCGCCGCCGGACCTGCCCGTCAGCCGTGCAGCTCTTCCCAGACCTGGCGCACCCGGGGAGCCAGTTCCGCCAGCGGCCCGTCGTTGTCGATCACATGGTCCGCGACCGCCAGCCGCTGGGCGCGGCTCGCCTGCGCCGCCATCCGGGCACGTGCGTCCTGGTGCGTCATACCGCGCAGCCGCACCAACCGGTCGAGCTGGGTCTCGGGGGCGGCGTCCACGACGACGACCTTGTCGTACAGCGGAGCGAGTCCGTTCTCCACCAGCAGCGGCACATCGTGGATGACGACCGCGGCCTCGTCGGCCTGCCGTGCCGCCCGCTCCAACTCGGCGGAGCGCTCCCCCACCAACGGGTGGACGATCGCGTTCAGGGCGGCCAGCCGGTCGGGGTCGGCGAAGACGAGGGAGCCCAGGCGCGGCCGGTCCAGGCTGCCGTCCGGCGCCAGTACCTCCTCGCCGAACTCGGCGACGACCGCCGCCAGACCCGGGGTCCCCGGTTCCACGACCTCCCGTGCGATCCGGTCGGCGTCGACGATGACCGCTCCGCACTCGGCGAACAGCCGCGACACCTCGCTCTTGCCCGCGCCGATCCCGCCCGTCAAACCCACCTTCACCATGCGGCACACGGTATCCGGTACCCGCGCGGGCCCCGCGCTCAGTCCTGGTGCCCGCGGTCGCCGTCGGGGCCGGGGCCCTGCTGGCTCTCCCGGTCGGCGAGGAACTGTTCGAAGACGGCGCCCAACTCCTCGGCGGAGGGCAGCTCGGCCGGCTCGGCCACCAGGTTGCCGCGCGTCTCGGCGCCCGCCACCGCGTCGTACTGCTGTTCAAGGCCGCGGACGACCGACACCAGTTCCTCGTCCCCCTCCGCCAGCTGCCGCTCGATCTCGTTCTGCGTCCGCAGCGCCTCCGTACGCAGCCCGTGCGCCACCTCCGGGAGGACCAGGCCGGTCGCGGACGTGATCGCCTCGGTGACGACCAGCGCGGCGTCCGGATAGGTGGAGCGTGCGATGTAGTGCGGCACATGGGCGACGACGCCGAGTACGTCGTGACCGCTCTCCGCCAGCCGCAGTTCGGTCAGCGCCGCCGCGCTCCCGGGGACCTGCGCCTCGTCGAAGACGGATCCCTGGCCCGGCACCAGATCGGTGCGGTTGCCGTGCGGGGTGAGACCCACGGGGCGCGTGTGGGGGACGCCCATGGGGATGCCGTGGAACGTGACCGACAGCCGGGCACGCACCCGGTCCACGATCTCGCAGACCGCCGCCGTGAAGCCCTCCCACTCGTTGTCCGGCTCCGGGCCGGACAACAGCAGGAACGGCGCGTCCGTCGCGTCCCGCAACAGCCGCAGCTCCAGCCGGGGTGTCTCATAGGCCACCCAGCGGTCCCGGCGGAACGTCATCATCGGGCGGCGCGCGCGGTAGTCGAGCAGGCGGTCGACATCGAAGCGGGCCACGGTGATGTACGGCTGGCTGTCCAGCAGCCGCTCCACGATCTGGTCACCGGTGTCACCGGCGTCCATGAAGCCCTCGAAGTGGTACAGCATCACGAGCCCGGCACTGTCCGGCTCCCCGACGATCGCGTCCACCGCGTCCAGTCCGGCCTGATCCCACGCGTACATAGCTTCCCGCTTGTGTGCCATACCTCTCCCAACGCCACTGCCCCGTACGGCATTCCCTCCCGTGTGCGCCATCGCCACGGCGGAAGGAAGGTGAGGCCCGCAGGAGAGGGAGGGAGAAGGGCTGGGGCCGGAAGAGGGCGGCGCAGGAGGGGTGGGCGAGCCGCGGCAGGGAAAGGCACGCGGCGCGGGGAAAGGCACGCACCCGGCGCGGGCAGCAGCCTCCGGAAAAGGGACGAGGCCCGCACCCCTGAGGGGTGCGGGCCTCGTTCCGGCTTGCGCCGTGCGAGCTGTCAGCTCTGGCCACCGGCCAGCTTCTCGCGGAGCGCGGCGAGCGCCTCGTCGGAGGCCAAGGCCCCCGAGTCCTCGTCCGAACCCTCGGACGAGTAGGAGCCGCCGCCACCGCCCTGGCCGCCGCCGCCACCGCCGCCGCCCTGCGTGGCGCCGCCGGCGCCGCCGCCGGTCGCACCCTCGGCCGCGGCCTGCTCGTCGGCCTCGCGGGACTTGATGACCTGCGCCTGGTGCTGCTCGAAGCGCGCCTGCGCCTCGGCGTACTGGCGCTCCCACTCCTCGCGCTGCTTCTCGTAACCCGGCAGCCAGTCGTTGGCCTCCGGGTCGAAGCCCTCGGGGTAGATGTAGTTGCCCTGGTCGTCGTAGGACGCGGCCATGCCGTAGAGCGTCGGGTCGAACTCGACCGCGGTCGGGTCCGCACCGAAGGACTCGTTGGCCTGCTTCAGCGAGAGGCTGATGCGGCGGCGCTCCAGGTCGATGTCGATGACCTTGACGAAGATCTCGTCGTTGACCTGGACGACCTGCTCCGGGATCTCCACGTGGCGCTCGGCCAGCTCGGAGATGTGGACCAGGCCCTCGATGCCCTCGTCGACGCGGACGAACGCACCGAACGGCACCAGCTTGGTGACCTTGCCGGGAACGACCTGGCCGATCTGGTGGGTCCGGGCGAACTGCTGCCACGGGTCTTCCTGGGTCGCCTTGAGCGACAGGGACACGCGCTCGCGGTCCATGTCGACGTCCAGGACCTCGACCGTGACCTCCTGGCCGACCTCGACGACCTCGGAGGGGTGGTCGATGTGCTTCCAGGACAGCTCGGAGACGTGCACCAGTCCATCGACGCCACCCAGGTCCACGAAGGCACCGAAGTTGACGATGGAGGAGACGACGCCGGAGCGCACCTGGCCCTTCTGGAGGGTGGTGAGGAAGGTCTGGCGGACCTCGCTCTGCGTCTGCTCCAGCCAGGCGCGGCGGGAGAGGACCACGTTGTTGCGGTTCTTGTCGAGCTCGATGATCTTGGCTTCGAGCTCCTTGCCGACGTACGGCTGGAGGTCGCGGACACGGCGCATCTCGACCAGGGAGGCCGGGAGGAAGCCGCGCAGGCCGATGTCGAGGATGAGGCCGCCCTTGACGACCTCGATGACGGTACCGGTGACGATGCCGTCTTCTTCCTTGATCTTCTCGATGGTGCCCCAGGCACGCTCGTACTGGGCGCGCTTCTTCGAGAGGATCAGGCGTCCCTCCTTGTCCTCCTTCTGGAGGACGAGGGCCTCGATCTCGTCACCGACGGCGACGACCTCGTTCGGGTCGACGTCGTGCTTGATCGACAGCTCTCGGGAAGGGATGACACCTTCGGTCTTGTAACCGATGTCGAGCAGGACCTCGTCCCGGTCGACCTTCACGATGACGCCGTCGACGATGTCGCCGTCGTTGAAGTACTTGATCGTCTCGTCGATCGCGGCGAGGAAGGCTTCCTCGGAACCGATGTCGTTGACCGCAACCTGCGGGGTGGTGGCGGAAGTCTCGGTGCTGCTCGTCATGTGGGAAAGGGTCTCCGGTACGGACATGAAGTCGTAGGTACTGCTACGCCGAGGACCCTTTGATCGCACCACATGCAAGTCTCAGCCGGACAGCCTGGAAAGCCGGAAACCCGAGGGGACATACAGCCGATGCGAGCGCGGCCTGCTCCGTCCGAGGCACGCAGGCCCGCAGCGCAACTTGTAGCATACGGGGGCTGCTGGGCATGGTCAATGCGCGAAAGAGCACACCTGGGATGCAACACCCCATTTCCGGCACAACTCGCCGCTGCACTCGGCCAGATGGCCCTCAGCCGCGGCACTCCCACGGCGTCCACCGGGGCCGCCGACCGTGAGCACGGCCAACCGAGGGTACGGCTACTGGCGCAATGGAACAAAAGCACGAGGGCGACAGGGGTGTCCAGCCCCTGACACAGGGTGATCATGACGGCGAGGCCGTGCGGCGGCCGGCCGGGGGCCGGGAGAGCAGCCGGGCCAGCCGCGGCTGGTGGGACAGCAACGCGGACGAGTACCAGACCGACCACGGCGACTTCCTCGGCGACGCCCGCTTCGTCTGGGGCCCGGAGGGCCTGGACGAGAGCACGGCCGGTCTGCTGGGCCCGGCGGAGCAGCTGCGCGGCCTGGACGTGCTGGAGGTGGGCGCCGGAGCCGCCCAGTGCTCCCGATGGCTGGCCGCACAGGGCGCGCGGCCCGTCGCCCTCGACCTCTCCCACCGGCAGCTCCAGCACGCGCTGCGGATCGGCGACGGGCAGGGCGGCGAGCCGGGGTTTCCGCTGGTCGAGGCGGACGCGCGGGCGCTGCCCTTCGCGGACGGCTCCTTCGACCTCGTTTGTTCGGCGTACGGGGCGATCCCGTTCGTGGCCGATCCGCAGCGCGTCTTCGCCGAGGTGGCACGGGTGCTGCGGCCCCGCGGCCGGTGGGTCTTCTCGCTGACCCATCCGCTGCGGTGGTCCCTGGCGGACGAGCCGGGGCCCGAGGGGCTGACCGTCCTCGCCTCCTACTTCGACCGCACGCCGTACGTGGAGCAGGACGCCGAGGGGCGGACGGTGTACGTGGAGCACCATCGCACGCTGGGGGACCGGGTGCGGGAGCTGGTGGGCGCCGGCTTCCGGCTCGACGACCTCGTCGAGCCCGAGTGGCCCGAGTGGAACCAGCAGGTGTGGGGCGGCTGGTCCCCGCTGCGCGGGCGGCTGGTGCCGGGAACCGCCATTTTCGTGTGCACGCGCGCGTGAGCAGCCTGTGCACGCGCATATGAGCAGCCGACGGGGAGGATCTCGGTGCGCCGCGACGACCAGCTGAACCGGCTTCCCATGGCCGAGGCCCTGCCCCGGCTGCGGGAGGCCCTCACCGCCTGCGGGGCAGCCGTCGTGCACGCTCCGCCGGGCACCGGAAAGACGACGCTGCTCCCGCTCGCCCTGGCCGGGCTGCTGTCCGACGGCGCGCCCGCACGCACCGTCCTGGTGGCCGAGCCGCGCCGGATGGCGGCGCGGTCGGCGGCGCGCCGGATGGCGTGGCTGCTGGGTGAGCAGCCGGGCGGGAGCGTCGGCTTCACGGTGCGCGGCGAGCGCCGCGTCGGCGCCCGTACCC
Organism: Streptomyces sp. B15; assembly: GCF_018070605.1. Lineage (NCBI taxonomy): Bacteria > Bacillati > Actinomycetota > Actinomycetes > Kitasatosporales > Streptomycetaceae > Streptomyces > Streptomyces sp. B15. The sequence continues at coordinate 1,190 of NZ_JAGPXJ010000140.1, read as the reverse complement.
GTGTGGAGGTCGTCACCACAGGCGTACTGCTGCAACGCCTCCAGCGCGACCAGGAGCTGTCCGGTGTGGACGTCGTCCTGATGGACGAGTGCCACGAGCGTCATCTGGACGCCGACACGGCGCTCGCCTTCCTGCTGGACGTACGGGCCACGCTCCGCCCGGACCTGCAGCTGATAGCCGCCTCGGCGACCCAGGACAGCGCGGCGTGGGCGCGGCTGCTGTCGGCACAGGTCGTACACGGACGGGGGACGAGCCACCCGGTCGAGGTGCGGTACGCGCCGCCGCCCGCCGGGGTGCGGCCACCGCACGGCATGTGGGTCGATCCCGCCCTGCTGCGCCATGTGGCGACGACTGTCCGGCAGGCACTGGCGGCCGTGCCCAAGGGCGATGTGCTCTGCTTCCTGCCCGGTGTCGGCGAGATCACCCGGGTGGCGGGACTGCTGTCCGGCGTGGCGGCCCGCGTGCTGCCGCTGCACGGGCGGGCACCGGCCCGGCTGCAGGACGACGTGCTGAGCGGCGGCGCGGACGGCGCCGCGGACGGCGAGCGGCGGGTGATCCTCTCGACGGCGGTGGCCGAGTCGAGTCTGACGGTGCCGGGAGTGCGGGTGGTGGTGGACGCCGGGCTGGCCCGGGAGCCGCGAACGGACCACGCACGCGGTCTCGGCTCCCTCACAACGGTGCGGGTCTCCCGGGCGGCGGCCGAGCAGCGGCGCGGCAGAGCGGGGCGCGAGGCACCGGGCGTGGCGTACGCGTGCTGGGCGGAGGCCGAGGAGACCGGACGACCCAGGGAGCCGTCCCCCGAGATCGCGGTGGCCGATCTGACGGCGTTCGCCCTGCAGGCCGCCGGCTGGGGCGACCCGGAGGCGGCACAACTCGCCCTGCTGGACGCGCCGCCGCCGGGTGCGATGAGCGCGGCGCGGCGGACGCTGCGCGCGATCGGTGCGCTGGACGAGACGGGCCGGGTGACCGAGCGGGGAGGACGGATGGCCCGGCTGGGCGTGCACCCCCGGCTCGCCCGGGCCCTGCTGGACGGCGCCACGGCAGTCGGCAGCGAACTGGCGTGCGAGGCGGTGGCGCTGCTGAGCGAGGAGCCGCCGCGCGCCTACGGGGACGACGCGGCCGAGGCGCTGCGGCGGGCCCGCGCGGCCCGGCGGGACGAGACCTACGGGGCGCGCTGGGCGGCGGAAGTG
>NZ_JAGPXJ010000014.1:86591-105277 GCF_018070605.1 Streptomyces sp. B15 | reverse complement strand
CGCCCTCGGCTCGCCGCGCCCATCGCCGCCGGGGGCCCGCTCCGCGCCTGCGGCGCGCCCCCCGCCGCCCTCCCGGCGCAGGACACCGGCTCCCGGGCGGGCGGGCTCGCGGTGAGGCCCCGGCAGACCGGCCCCGGCGCCGGCGGGGTCGCCGGGACCATGATCGAGTGCGGCGTCGGAGCCGACTACCAGTCCGGCGGCGCCGGCGGCGCCCGCCACCATCAGCCCGCCCCCGCGCAGTACCCCGCGCCGGGTGGGGCCGCTCCGGCCGGTGGAGCGGGGCGCGCGGGTCAGCTTCTCGCGCAGATAGGCGTGCTGCTCGGCCATGCTCATCCGGGCGGCGAGCCGGGCGGGGATCCCGAGGTTCGGCAGATCGTTCGCGGCCATGGGCCCACGGTCCCAATGAGCGCCAACTGCCGGAAGACGCCGACGGGTACGTGGCGTGAACGGCGTTCGTCGGCAGGTGCAACGGTGTGCGCGGGCCTCGCACCCTCTGCCGCCGTCCGTCATACGGACAGGCTTATGTCACAGCCTGGGACGGAGAGTAGTGTCGGGCGCATGTCTTCAGGAACGGCCTCCCGCACGGACCGCACCATCGACCTCGCAGTGATCTCCGGCGACGGAATCGGCCCCGAGGTCGTCGCCCAGGGCCTCAAGGTCCTCACCGCCGTCCTCCCGCAGGACGTCAAGCTGGAGACGCACGAGTACGATCTCGGCGCCAAACGCTGGCACGCCACGGGGGAGACGCTCACCGACGAGGAGCTGGAGCGGCTCAAGGCGCACGACGCGATCCTGCTCGGTGCGATCGGCGACCCCGGCGTCCCCTCCGGGGTGCTGGAGCGCGGGCTGCTGCTCAAGCTGCGCTTCGCCTTCGACCACTTCGTCAATCTGCGCCCCTCCAAGCTCTTCCCGAACACCACCTCCCCGCTGGCGGGCAGCCCCGAGATCGACTTCGTCGTCGTCCGCGAGGGCACCGAGGGGCCGTACGTCGGCAACGGCGGGACGATCCGCAAGGGCACCCCGCAGGAGGTCGCCAACGAGGTGAGCGTCAACACCGCGTTCGGTGTGGAGCGGGTCGTGCGCGACGCGTACGCGCGGGCGCAGGCGCGTCCGCGCAAGAAGCTGACGCTGGTGCACAAGAACAATGTGCTGGTGCACGCCGGTCACCTGTGGAAGGACACCTTCGACCGGGTGGGGCGCGAGTACCCCGAGGTGACCACCGACTATCTGCACGTGGACGCCGCCACCATCTTCCTGGTCACCGACCCGGCGCGGTTCGACGTGATCGTCACCGACAACCTCTTCGGCGACATCATCACCGACCTCGCCGCCGCCGTCAGCGGTGGGATCGGCCTGGCCGCCTCCGGGAACATCAACCCCACCCGCCGGTTCCCCTCGATGTTCGAGCCCGTGCACGGGTCCGCGCCCGACATCGCCGGCACCGGGAAGGCGGACCCGACGGCCACGGTGCTCTCCGTCGCCCTGCTGCTGCGGCACCTGGGCTACGAGGCCGAGGCCGAGCGCATCGATGAGGCCGTCACCACGGACCTCGCCGAGCGGGGCACCGCAGCGGCGCGGACCACCGAGGAGATCGGGGACGCCCTGGCGGCCCGGGTGGCCGGCTGACCCCTCCGGGTCACCGCCCGGCGACACATGTGCGCGCTGAGCAGGGCTGCCGTACCCGCGTCCGGTGGCGGTTGACCTGCGCGCGATAATCGGGGTGTGGACCGCCCCCGGCGAGGGTGCCCGGAGCACCGGCACCGTGCGGGGGCAGTCACCCCGATGGTCAGCCGCACCGTCGGGGCGGCTCACCCCGTGGGGGTCCGCATCACGACGAGTTAAGGACGCGGACATGACGACGCCCCGTATCGCATTCGATCTGAAGCCCGCCGCTCAACCTCTCGGTGCAGCCGAGCGCGAAGCGGTACTGGCGGACCCCGGTTTCGGGCGGTACTTCACCGACCACATGGTCACCATCCAGTGGACCGAGGGCCGTGGCTGGCACGACGCGCAGCTGCAGCCGTACGCCCCGCTCCAGCTGGACCCGGCGAACATGACGCTGCACTACGCGCAGTCGATCTTCGAGGGGCTCAAGGCGTACCGGCAGCCGGACGGCTCGGTGAAGGTGTTCCGGCCCGACGCCAACGCCCGCCGCTTCCAGCGCAGCGCGCGCCGGCTGGCGATGCCCGAGCTCCCGGTGGAGACCTTCATCGAGGCGTGCGACCTGCTGGTGGGGCAGGACAAGGCGTGGGTGCCCGGTGGGGGCGAGGCGTCGCTGTATCTGCGTCCGTTCATGTTCGCCACCGAGGTCGGGCTGGGGGTCCGGCCGGCCAACCAGTACACGTTCATGGTCATAGCGTCCCCGGCGGCCTCCTACTTCCCCGGCGGGGTCAAGCCCGTCTCGGTGTGGCTGTCCGAGGAGTACGTGCGTGCTGCGCCGGGCGGGACCGGGGAGGCCAAGTGCGCGGGCAACTACGCCGCTTCGCTGGTCGCCCAGGCCGAGGCCGCCGACAAGGGCTGTGACCAGGTCGTGTGGCTGGACGCCGTGGAGCGCCGCTACATCGAGGAGATGGGCGGCATGAACCTCTACTTCGTCCACGGCACCGGTGCCGAAGCGCGGATCGTCACCCCTGAGCTGACCGGCACGCTGCTGCCGGGCATCACCCGGGACTCGCTGCTGCAGATCGCCGCCGACCTGGGATACGAGACGGGCGAGACGCGGATCACCACCGACGAGTGGCGCGCGGGCAACGCCGACGGCTCGATCAGCGAGGTCTTCGCCTGCGGGACCGCCGCCGTGATCACACCTGTCGGTGAGGTCAAGTCGGCGCGCGGCGAGTGGAAGGTCGGCGACGGCGGGGCGGGCGAGATCACCATGAAGCTCCGGGAGAAACTGCTGGCGATCCAGACCGGGCAGGCCGAGGACGAGCACGGCTGGATGCACACTGTCGCCTCCTGACGGGTAGGCCCTCCCGGACATCGTGGGGCGTATCGGGTAAGCCCGGAACCGACTCGGCGTACATGTACCTGACATGCAGCGGTCGGGCTTCCGTAGCTGAAGTGCCTTTCGGCAGCGCTGTGATGACGGTGTCATCGACTGCCTCCCGGGAGGGCCGAGATCCACGATGCCGCCTCATGAGACGACACAGCAGGATCAGGAGAATCAGCAGGAGATCAGACGAGCGGCGGCCGCATGGGGCCGCCGCCGTCTGCTGACCGTCACGGGCGCCGCCGCGGCACTCGCTTTCACCACCAATCTCCCGGGCAGCGCCCAGGCGGCAGAGGCGGACGCGCGCACGGCTGTCCGCGCCGACCCCTTCACCCTGGGCGTCGCCTCGGGCGATCCGCTGCCCGGCTCCGTGGTGCTGTGGACCCGGCTCGCGCCCAAGCCGTACGAGCCCGGCAGCGGACTGCCCAAGGCGCGGATCACCGTCCGGTGGGAGCTGGCCCACGACCGGCGCTTCCGCCGTGTCGTGCGCCGGGGGAAGACCACCGCGCACCCGGAGCTGAACCACGCGGTCCATGTGGAGGCCGAGGGGCTGGGTGCCGACCGCGTCTACTATTACCGCTTCCGCGTCGGCAAGTGGATCAGCCCGGTGGGCCGTACCCGGACGGCGCCGGCACCCGGCGCCGACCTGAACGAGCTGCGGCTGGCCGCCGTCTCCTGTCAGGCGTACCACCACGGCTACTTCACCGCGCACCGCCACCTCGCCGAGGAGGACGTGGACCTGGTCTTCCACCTCGGCGACTATCTGTACGAGTACGCCGTCGACGCGCACGGCGGCTCCCGCGCCTACACCGACCGGGAACTGCCGGCCCTCTTCAACCGGGAGACCGTCTCGCTGGAGGACTACCGGCTGCGGTACGCGCTCTACAAGTCGGACCCCGATCTGCAGGCCGCACACGCCGCGCACCCGTTCCTCGTCACCTGGGACGACCACGAGACGGAGAACAACTACGCGGACGACATCCCCGAGGACGGGGGCTCCTCGGAGGACTTCCTGGTGCGCAGGGCCGCCGCCTACCGCGCCTACTGGGAGAACCTGCCGCTGCGCAGGCCCCAGCGGCCCAAGGGTCCCGACATGCAGCTCTACCGCCGGGTACCGTTCGGCAAGCTCGCCCAGTTCGACATCCTCGACACCCGCCAGTACCGCTCCGACCAGGCCTACGGCGACGGCTGGCACCGCCCGGGGCCCGAGTCGGCGGACCCCTCCCGCACCATGGTCGGCGCCGCGCAGGAGCGCTGGCTGATCGACGGCTGGCGGGCCTCGGACGCCGTGTGGAACCTCGTGCCGCAGCAGGTCACCTTCTGCGAGCGGCGCAGCACCAGCGCCGCCGACTACAAGGTCAGCATGGACGCCTGGGACGGCGCCCCGGCCTCCCGCGACCGGCTGCTGGCGGGTGCGGAGAAGGCCGGCGCCACCAATCTGATGGTGCTCACGGGGGATGTGCACCGGGGGTACGCGTACGACATCAAGCGCGACTTCGGGGACCAGAAGTCCCGCACCATGGGCACCGAGATCGTGGCCACCTCCATCACCAGCGGCCAGGACGGCGAGGACAAGCCCGCCAACTGGGACAGCTACCTGGGTGCCAACCCGCACATGAAGTTCTACAACGGTCACCGCGGCTATGTGACGGTGCGGCTGGACAAGCGCCAGGCACGTGCGGACTTCCGTACGGTCGCCGTCGTCACCAGGCCGGGGGCGCCGATCAGCACCGCGGCCTCGTTCGTCACCCGGGTCGGCGAGCAGGGGCTGCACGAGGTGTGAGCCGACGGTCCGTTTCCGCATCGTGAGACGGGAGGGGGCACTGGGGCGGTGTTGTGCAAGACTTCCCCCGTGCCCTCGTTCGTCATGATTATTGGCAGCAGGCGCGCCGGTCCGCAGTGACCGACTGCCGTGGAACGACCCCTACGGCAGCGGCCACCGTGCCCCAGACCCGCGCGCAGACCTCTCGCACCCGCGAGGGGTTTTTTCGTTTTCCGGCCCACCCGGCCGAAAGCGGAGGCGCGAGGGATGATGGGGGCAAGTGGAGCGTTTCCTTCCGCAACCACTGAACCCAGCAGGAGCCATCAGCCATGACCCCCGACGACAGCTTCCATGTCTTCGACACCACCTTGCGTGACGGAGCACAGCGCGAGGGCATCAATCTGACCGTCGCCGACAAGCTGACCATCGCCCGCCACCTGGACGAGTACGGCGTCGGCTTCATCGAGGGCGGCTGGCCGGGCGCCAACCCGCGCGACACCGAGTTCTTCGCCCGCGCGCCCAAGGAGATCGACTTCCAGCACGCGCAGCTCGTCGCGTTCGGCTCCACCCGCAGGGCAGGCGTCCCCGCGCAGATCGACCCGCAGGTCAAGGCGCTGCTCGACTCGAAGGCACCCGTGGTCACCCTGGTCGCCAAGGCGCACGACCGCCATGTCGAGCTGGCCCTGCGCACCACGCTGGAGGAGAACCTGTCGATGATCTCCGAGACGGTCGCTCATCTGCGCGAGCACGGCCGCCGGGTCTTCGTCGACTGCGAGCACTTCTTCGACGGCTACCAGGCCAACCCCGGCTACGCCAAGCAGGTCGTCCGGGCCGCGTACGAGGCGGGCGCCGACGTGGTCGTGCTGTGCGACACCAACGGCGGCATGATCCCCGCCCGGATCCAGGCCGTCGTACGCACCGTCGCCGCGGACACCGGCGCCCGGCTGGGCATCCACGCGCAGGACGACACCGGTTGTGCCGTCGCCAACACGCTGGCCGCCGTGGACGGCGGCGCCACCCATGTGCAGTGCACCGCCAACGGCTACGGCGAGCGTGTCGGCAACGCCAACCTCTTCCCCGTCGTCGCCGCGCTGGAGCTCAAGTACGACAAGCGCGTACTGCCCGAGGGAGCGCTCGCCGAGACCACCCGCATCTCGCACGCCATCGCCGAGGTCGTCAATCTGACCCCCTCCACCCACCAGCCCTACGTCGGCACCTCGGCCTTCGCCCACAAGGGCGGGCTGCACGCCTCCGCCATCAAGATCGACCCGGACCTCTACCAGCACATCGCCCCCGAACTCGTCGGCAACACCATGCGGATGCTCGTCTCCGACATGGCAGGGCGCGCCTCCGTAGAGCTGAAGGGCAAGGAGCTCGGCTACGACCTGAGCGGCGAGCGGGAACTGGTCGGCCGCGTCGTCGAGCGCGTCAAGGAGCAGGAACTCAAGGGCTACACCTACGAGGCCGCCGACGCCTCCTTCGAGCTGCTGCTCCGCGACGAGGTGCACGGCGGAGCGACGGGCACCGCGCCCCGGTTCTTCCGCGCCGAGTCCTGGCGCGCCATCGTCGAGCAGCGGCCCGACGGGATGCAGGTCAACGAGGCCACGGTGAAGCTGTGGGCCAAGGGCGAGCGGATCGTCGTCACCGGCGAGGGCAACGGCCCCGTCGACGCGCTGGACCGGGCACTGCGGGCCGGACTGGAGCGCATCCACCCCGAACTGGCGCGGCTGAACCTGGTGGACTACAAGGTCCGCATCCTGGAGGGCGCACACGGGGCGTCGTCCACCACGCGGGTACTGCTGTCGATGAGCGACGGCAGCGGGGAGTGGACCACCGTCGGCGTCGGCGACAACGTCATCGCCGCCTCCTGGCAGGCACTGGACGACGGCTACACCTACGGATTGCTGCGCGCGGGGGTCGAGGCCCACGACTAAGGGCGCCGCTCTCCCGCGAAGCTGGGGGTACGCGACCGTGGGCGGTCAGTCGCTGCCCGGTGTGAGGGACTCGTCGAAGTGGTCGCGGACATGTCCGAGCGCCAGCTCCCGGTCCATGCCCGGCAGCCCCACCACCAGATGGGTGCCGAAGCCGTCCAGCAGCGCGCGGGTGCGGGTGGCGAACCGGTCCGCGTCGACCGTCGCGAACTGGCCCTGAGCCATGCCCTCCACCAGCAGCGCCACCAGGTCACGGTGCCAGCTCAGCTCCAGTTCGAGCTGGCGGGCCCGTACCTCGTCGTCGCCGGACTGCGAGCGGTTCCACACCTCCAGCCACAGCGCCCAGTGCGGATCCCGGTGGCCGTGGGGCAGATAGAGCTCCACCAGCGCGTCCAGCCGCTCGCGGGCCGGGGTCCGGCGGGCCAGCGCGGCGCGCCGGGCTGCCCCCAGCTGCTCCTCGCTCCACTGGAGGGTCTGCAGCAGCAACTCGTCCTTGGTCTTGAAGTAGTAGACGAGATGCCCGCTGCTCATGCCGACCTCGCGGCCGAGCGCGGCCATCGTCAGCCGGTCCAGACCGCGTTCGGCGATCATCTCCATGGCGGCGGCCAGCACCTGCTCCTTGGGCTGCGCCGCACGCCGAGGACTCCGCCGGCGCTTGCCCTCCGCCTCTGTGACCACCGCTGCGTTCCTCCAAGCCCCTCCGCGAGCCGTCGACCGTCGAGCCTAACCGGCCCGGTTCACACCCGGGGCTGCTGCTGGGTGATGCAGTGGATGCCGCCCCCGGCGGCGAACACCGTACGCGCGTCCACCAGCGTGACCGTCCGGCGGGGGAACAGCCGGCGGAAGACGCCGGCCGCGTGCTCGTCGCGCGGGTCACCGAAGCCGCACAGGACGACCCCGCCGTTGCACAGGTAGTGGTTGACGTAGCTGTAGTCGACCGGCTCGCCGTCCGGGGTGTGCGTCACCGTCGGCGCGGGCAGCTCGACGACCTCCAGTTGCCTGCCCTTCGCGTCGGTGGCCGAGCGCAGCAGCTTCACCGTCTCCTTGCACAGGTCGTGGTCGGGGTGCGCGGGGTCGGGCTGGATGTGTGCGACGACCACGCCGGGCGCGGCGAACGCGGCGACCAGGTCCACATGGCCCCGGGTGCCGTACGGGCCGTAGTCGGCGGTCAGCCCGCGCGGCAGCCAGATCGCCTTGCGGGTGCCGAGCCGCGCGTGGACCTCCGCCTCGACCTCCTCGTGCCTCCAGCCCGGGTTGCGCTCGGGGCCCAGCTGCACCGTCTCGGTGAGCAGCACCGTGCCCTCGCCGTCCACATGGATGCCGCCGCCCTCGTTGACCAGTGGCGAGGCGTGCACGGCAGCACCCGCCCGCCCGGCGACGTACGCGCCGATCAGCTTGTCCCGCTCCCAGCGGGCCCACGGCTGGGCGCCCCAGCCGTTGAACGTCCAGTCGACGGCGGCCAGTCGGCCGCCCTCGACGACGAAGGTGGGGCCGATGTCGCGCATCCACGCGTCGTCCAGCGGCTGCCCGACGACCTCGATCTCGGGGCCGAGCTGCTCGCGCGCGCCCGCGACGTCGTCCGGGCCGGCCACCATGGTGACCGGCTCGAAGCGGCGTACGGCGCGGGCGACCGACGCCCAGGCGGTACGTGCCTCGGCCAGCACCTCGGCGTCCTCGAACGTCGGGTTGGCGGCGGGCCATGCCATCCAGGTCCGCTCGGGGGGTGCCCACTCGGGCGGCATGAGGGGGGAGGCGGCGGGCGTGCGGGTGCTCATGGGTGGCGATTCCTTGTGGTTTTCGGTCTCTGCGGAGAGCTGCTCGGAGGAAGCGTCGGAGGAGGGTCACAGGAAGTAGAGGCGGTTGAGCGAGACGCTCTGTGCCGGGTCGGAGCGCAGCGGCTCGCTGTCCAGCGTCACCAGACCGGTGTGCTGGTCGACCTCCACCGTGCCCAGCCGCGCGTTGTGCACCAGGTCGGCCGGGCCGATCCCGCGGGTGCCGCGGACGGCGACCCGGCGGCGCCGGGTCGGCAGCATGTCACCGCCCCGCTCGACGGCGGCCTGCGACACGAAGGCGACGGACAACTCGGCGGGCGCCGCGCCGTGCGCCCCGAACTGCGGGCCGAGCACCAGGGGCTGGCTGGTGTCGGTCGCGGCGTTGGGGTCGCCGGTGACGCCCCAGGCGGGGAAGCCGGACTTGAGGACCAGCTGCGGCTTGGCGCCGAAGTAGGCGGGGTGCCACAGCACGATGTCGGCCATCTTGCCCACCTCCAGGGAACCGATCTCGTGCGAGAGACCGTGCGCGAGGGCCGGATTGAGGGTCAGCTTGGCGATGTAGCGCAGCACGCGCGCGTTGTCGTCCCCGCCGGCCCCGCCCCCGTCCGTCCCCGCGATCGCCTCGGCGCCCTCCAGTTCGCCGCGCTCCGCCTTGAGCTTGGCCGCCATCTGGAACGTACGGCGTACCGTCTCGCCCGCGCGGCCCATGCCCTGCGCGTCGGAGGAGGTGATGCCGATGGCCCCCAGGTCGTGCAGCACGTCCTCGGCGCCCATGGTGCCCGCGCGGATCCGGTCGCGGGCCATGGCCGCGTCGCCGGGCAGGTCGGGCTTGAGGTCGTGCACCGAGACGATCATCCCGTAGTGCTCGGCGACGGCGTCCCGGCCGAACGGCAGCGTCGGGTTGGTGGAGGAGCCGATGACGTTGGGCACCCCCGCCATCCGCAGCACGTTGGGCACATGACCGCCGCCACAGCCCTCGATGTGGAAGGCGTGGATGGTCCGCCCGTCCAGCACCGCGAGGGTGTCCTCCACGGCCAGCGCCTCGTTCAGCCCGTCACTGTGCAGGGCGACCTGGACGTCGTACTCCTCGGCCACCCGCAACGCGGTGTCCAGCGCCCGGTGGTGCGCGCCCATGTCCTCGTGCACCTTGAACCCGCAGGCCCCGCCCTCGGCCAGCGCCTCGACCAGCGGCGCCGGATGGGAGGAGGAGCCCCGGCCCAGAAAGCCGATGTTGACCGGCCAGGCGTCGAACGCGGAGAACGCGTGCCCCAGCGCCCAGGGCGAGTTGACGCCCACGCCCCAGACCGGGCCGAACTCCTGACCGATGACGGTGGTGACGCCGGAGGCCAGCGAGGCCTCCATGATGCGCGGGGACAGCAGATGGACATGGGTGTCCACGGCGCCCGCGGTGGCGATCATTCCCTCACCGGAGACGATCGAGGTGCCGGTGCCCACGACGACGTCCACCCCGTCGACGGTGTCGGGGTTGCCGGCGCGGCCGATCGCGTGGATACGGCCCTCGCGGATACCGACGGACACCTTGCGAATGCCCTGCACGGCGTCGATCACCAGCACATTGCTGATCACCACGTCGCAGGTCTCCCGGACGGCTGCCGCCTGCAGATGCAGCCCGTCCCGCGCCGTCTTGCCGAACCCGGCCAGGAACTCGTCGCCCGGCTGCTGGGAGTCGGACTCGACGCGTACGACGAGCCCCGTGTCGCCCAGCCGCACCCGGTCACCCGCTCGGGGTCCGTGCACGGCCGCGTACTCGCGCGCGTCCACGCTCATGCCTCTTCCTCCTCGCGCTCACCGCTCCGGGGCCCGGCACCCAGATATCCGCAGGCCGCCGCGCGTCGCAGCGCCTCCTCGCGGGCTCCGGGCGCGTCCAGCGGACCGTCCACCAGACCGGCGAAGCCGATGGCCACCCGCTCGCCGCCCAGCGGGACCAGTCCCACCTCGGCGGTGCCGCCCGGATCGAAGCGCACCGAGGAGCCGGCGGGCACGGCGAGCCGCATCCCGTAGGCGGCGGCCCGGTCGAAGGACAGCCGGGGGTTGGCCTCGAAGAAGTGGAAGTGCGAGGTGACGCTGACCGGTACGTCGGCGGTGTTGCGTACGGTCAGCGACAGCGCGGGCGGCCGCGCCGCGTACGCCGCGTCGGTGTGCTGCTCGGGCCCCGCGGGCAGCACGGCGCCGGGCCCCTGCCCGGTGCCCGGCCCGAGCGGGGAGGGGACCACCGCGAGCCGGGAGCCGTCGTCGAAGACGGCCTCCACCTGGATCTCGGTGAGCACCTCGGCCACCCCGGGCAGCACGTCGTCGGGGCCGAGTACCGTGCGGCCCGCCTCGATCGCCTCGGCGAGCCGGCACCCGTCGCGGGCGGCCTCGCACACGGTGTCGGCGATCAGCGCCGTTGCCTCCGGCACGTTGAGCCGCAGCCCTCTGGCCCGTCTGGCCCGTGCCAGTTCGGCCGTGCCGAAGATCAGCAGGCGGTCACGCTCGGTCGGACCCAGCCGCACGCTCTCCCACCTTCCGGTCGTGGTGATTGTCCCGATGTGTGTCCGGTCAGCATTTAGAGCAACGCTCAAATAGTCAAGTCTTTGTGCCCCCCATTGACCTCGCAGCTACCCATGCTTCAGATTGAGCGCTGCTCAAACAAATGCCGGCCCCAGCCACAGGGAGCACCATGCGGATCGAGCAGCACGGCGTCGATGTGATCCCCGAAGCGGAGCGCACAGGCCGCCCCCGCGACATCGTCAGCTTTCTCATCGGGTCGAACCTGGCGCTCGGTGTCGTCATCTTCGGCTGGCTGCCGGTCTCCTTCGGGCTCGGCTTCTGGCCCGCCGTCTCCTCACTCGCGGTGGGCACGCTGGTCGGCACTGTGCTCGTCGCCCCCCTCGCGCTGGTCTCACTGCGCACCGCGACCAACCTGTCGACCAGCAGCGGCGCCCAGTTCGGCGTACGCGGCCGGCTGCTGGGCTCCGCGATCGGGCTGCTGCTCTCGCTCGGCTACACCGCTTTGACGCTGTGGGTCGGTGGCGACGCGATGGTCGGCTCGCTGGCCCGGCTCTTGGGAATGTCCGACTCGGCCGCCGGTTATGCGCTCGTCTACGCGGTGCTGGCCGTGTGCACCGCCGTGTGCGCCGTCTACGGCTACAAGTTGCTGCTGCGGCTGAGCCGCGTCCTGGCCGTGGGAATGACCGCGCTGCTGATCGTCGGCCTGTTCGCGTACGCGCCGCACTTCACCACCAGGGCGCCGGCCGGAACCGAGTATCTGCTCGGCGACTTCTGGACCACCTGGCTGCTGTCCGTCGTGGCGGCCGGACTCAGCGGCCCCATCGCCTTCATCACCCTGCTCGGCGACTACACCCGCTACATGTCGCCGGCCCGCCACTCCTCCCGCCGCGTCTACCTCACCACCTGCGCCGGGCTCGTCCTCGGACTGCTGATACCCCAGCTCTTCGGCACCTTCACCGCGGTGGCCGTGGACGCCGCCGACGACTACGCGGGGCCACTGGTGCAGCAGGCACCGTTCTGGTTCCTGGTACCGCTGCTGCTGGCCGCCTCCCTCGGCTCGATCGGCAACGCGGGACTGATGCTCTACTCCATGGGCCTCGACCTGGACGCCATCGTTCCGCGCACGACCCGTACCCGGGCCACCTACGCCGTGGCCGCCCTGGCGACAGCGCTGGTCTACCTCGGCCACTTCGTATGGGAAGCACAGGACGCGATGACGGCCTTCGTGCTGCTGCTGACCGCCGTCGGCACCCCATGGGCCGTGATCGTGCTGATCGGGCACGCGCGCTGCCGGGGCCGCTACGACGCCGAGGCACTCCAGGTGCTCAACCGGCGTTCGGTGGGCGGCCGTTACTGGTACACCGCGGGTTGGAACCCGCGCGCCACGCTCGCCTGGGCCACCGGCTCCGCCGTCGGCCTGCTGGCCGTCGACACCCCCCTCTACACCGGCCCCCTCGTCCCTCGCCTCGGCGGCTTCGACCTCAGCTTCCTTCTCTCCGCCGCCGTCACGGCGTCGGTGTTCCTACTGGTGTCGGTGCCCGCCGGCGCGCCGTCCCCCGCCTCCGCGCCGTCCCCCGCCTCCGCGCCGTCCCCCGCCTCCGCCGACGGGGACACGCCGGGCCGGCGGTCGGGGGAGGGCAGCCGGGACGCGGAGGGGCCGGCAGTGGCTCGTCGGCCCTGAACGATGCGTCGGGCCCGAGCAGTACGCCACCGGGTACGGACGCCCGGTACGGTGGGCGGCACCACGGCTCCGGTGGCCCGATCGACCACCGACAGGGGGCTGTGGGAATCCCACAGCCCCCGAGGCCTGCAATGAGAGAGTTCGCTGCTCATCGGCCGCCCTCTCATAAGGTTCTGTCCAGCGCTGCCATGAAACAGCCGCGGAGACTGTACGAATCTGACGACGGTGATCGGCGCTGCGGTTTCGTAGGGTCTATACATGACCGATCTGTCCCAGCCCTCGCCCCAGGCCGAGCAGGCTCCGCCTGGTTCGCCCGGTTCCATTCCCGCGCAGGACACCACTGCTGCGCAGGACACGCGCGGGCGCGTGGCCGAACTGCACGCGATCCGTGCGCAGGCCTACCAGGGCCCCAGCGAGCGGGCGACCGAGGCCCAGCACGCCAAGGGCAAGCTGACCGCCCGGGAGCGGATCGACCTGCTCCTGGACGAGGGCAGCTTCCGCGAGATCGAGCCGCTGCGCCGGCACCGCGCCACGGGCTTCGGGCTGGAGGAGAAGAAGCCGTACACCGACGGTGTGATCACCGGCTGGGGCACCGTGCACGGCCGGACGGTCTTCGTCTACGCGCACGACTTCCGGATCTTCGGCGGGGCGCTCGGCGAGGCCCACGCCACCAAGATCCACAAGCTGATGGACAAGGCGATCGCGGCGGGGGCGCCGCTGGTCTCCCTCAACGACGGTGCCGGCGCCCGTATCCAGGAGGGCGTCGCGGCCCTGGCCGGGTACGGCGGCATCTTCCAGCGCAACACCAAGGCGTCCGGTGTCATCCCGCAGATCAGTGTGATGCTCGGCCCCTGTGCGGGCGGCGCGGCATACAGCCCCGCGCTGACCGACTTCGTCTTCATGGTTCGCGACACCTCGCAGATGTTCATCACCGGCCCGGACGTGGTGCAGGCGGTGACCGGCGCCGAGGTGAGCCAGGACGGCCTGGGCGGCGCCGATGTGCACGCGGCCACCTCCGGCGTGGCGCACTTCGCCTACGACGACGAGGAGACCTGCCTGGAGGAGGTCCGCTACCTCCTCTCCCTGCTGCCGCAGAACAACCGGGAGAACCCGCCCGCCGAGCCCACGGCGGACCCCGCCGACCGGCGCGGTGAAGCCCTGCTGGACCTGGTGCCCGCCGACGGCAACCGGCCGTACGACATGCGCAAGGTCATCGAGGAACTCGTCGACGACGGCGACTTCCTGGAGGTGCACGAGCGCTGGGCGACCAACATCATCTGCGCCCTGGCCCGGATGGACGGCGAGGTCGTCGGCATCGTCGCCAACCAGCCGCAGTCGCTGGCCGGAGTGCTGGACATCGAGGCCAGTGAGAAGGCGGCGCGCTTCGTGCAGATGTGTGACGCCTTCAACATCCCGATCCTCACCCTGCTCGACGTACCGGGCTTCCTCCCCGGCGTCGACCAGGAGCACGGCGGCATCATCCGGCACGGCGCCAAGCTGCTGTACGCCTACTGCAACGCCACTGTGCCCCGTATCTCCGTCGTCCTGCGCAAGGCGTACGGCGGTGCGTACATCGTCATGGACAGCCAGTCCATCGGCGCCGACCTGACGTTCGCCTGGCCGACCAACGAGATCGCGGTGATGGGGGCCGAGGGCGCCGCCAACGTCATCTTCCGCAAGCAGATCGCGTCGGCCGACGACCCCGAGGCCATGCGCGCCCGCATGGTCAAGGAGTACAAGGCCGAGCTGATGCACCCCTACTACGCCGCCGAACGCGGCCTGGTGGACGACGTCATCGACCCGGTCGAGACCCGCGAGGTGCTCATCCGGTCCCTCGCGATGTTGCGCAGCAAGCACGCAGACCTGCCGTCGCGCAAGCACGGCAACCCCCCGCAGTGATGGGAGCACACATGAACGAGACCCCGAAGGAGCCTGGCAGTACGGGCCCGCTGAGCGCCGAGGCGAACAGCGTGGTGCGCGTGGAGAAGGGCCAGGCGAACGCGGAGGAGCTGGCCGCGGTCACCGCGCTGCTCCTCGCCCGCGCCGCCGCCTCGACCCGCGCCGAGCACACGCAGCCGTCCGCGCACCGTGGGCGCCCGACCAAGGCGGGGTGGCGCCGGCTGGAGCGACAGCACGGCTTCCGCGCCCCGCACAGCTGGCAGGGCTGAGGCGCGGCCGCAAGGCTGAGGCCGAAGAGACGACAGAGGCGCGTGCCCGAACCCCGGGAGACAGGGTTCCGGCACGCGCCTCTGGTTGTTCCGGGTCGCGCAGCTGACTGCGCACCTGGCTGCGTGACCAGCGCTGCTGTGTCTTCGGGCGCCGGGCCCGAAGGCGAGGGTCAGCTCGCCGGGGAGTCGACCAGTACGGTGCGGCGCGGGTTGGCGGTCCGCTCCGGAAGGGCGGCTTCCGCCTCCTGGGCCTCATAAGCGGCGACGGCTTCGGTCGTCAGCTCGTCGGCGTCCTTCAGGTGTGCCAGGGTGGTGCGCCGCGGGTTGGCTATGTTCCGCATGGTCGGTGTGGACTTCACTGGTGCCCTTACCTCGCTCGGCTTGTCATTTCAGTGCGCTGTGTAAACGCCGAGAGTAGGCGCGCTATTCCCATCCGGAACGTGATCTAGGCAACGACAGGTATGTGAGTTTGCTCACGAGGCCGTTACCAAAACCGACATAAGTAATCGTTGAAACCGGGACCGTAATCGGACACGACGGGCTAAAGGTGTAATACGCGCGCACTGCCGAGTAGTTGGACACCGCACACATCGTCGCGGTCCCGTGTGCTCGACCGGGAGGAATCCGGCATTCCATGGCGGCGGTCGAACTGCCTGTAAAATTTTGTGTGCGTTCGGTTACCGACTCCCAAGGGTTATCCACAGCCCTTGTTGGAGATCCGGCACTGTGCTGGAATTCCACGGACCGCCGCAGGACGAAACAGACCGGAGCGCGACGGGTGCCACAGAGCGGCGCCGCGCGACGGTGATGAGGGGACGCGCCGGTCATCACGACCGCCATGGGGGACTCGGACCCCCACGACTCGATACCGTCCCGCCGTCGCGAGCGGGGGGACGCCTGGTCCAGAGGTTGCGACGCTAGTGCAGGGACGTTTCAAGAGGGATGGCAGCGCTGAGGGAGCCCCGGAGGCGCAAGGCTCGGCCGGCGGTTCCCAGCCCCAGCGTGCCCAGGACGGCGGGCCCGCGGGTGGTGAGCAGGGCGCGCTTTCCGGTCAGCAGATGAGCACCGCGCAGGGTGCCGGGAAAGGCAAGGCCGACAAGGGGAAGGCCGGCAAGGGGAGCAAGCAGGGCAAGGCCGACAAGCCGGCCAAGGGGGAGAGCGGCGCCAAGGGCAAGGACACCCCCGAGGGCCCCGACCTCGGATCCCGGGTGGCCCTGCGCAACTGGCGCATCAGCACCCGCCTGGTCTCCCTCCTCGCGCTGCCCGTCATCGCCGCCACCACGCTCGGCGGCATGCGAATCTCCAGCTCGCTGCAGAACGTCGACCAGCTCGACAACATGAAGCTCCTCACCGAGATGACGGAGCAGGCCACCAACCTGGCGGCGAAGCTTCAGGACGAGCGCGACAAGTCCGCCGGCCCGCTGGTGAGCACCGGCAACGAGAAGGACGAGTCCGTCGTCGCCCCGCGCGAGGAGACCGACAAGGCCTTCCGGTCCTTCAAGAAGGCCACGGCCGACATCGACAGCAGCGACAAGGTGATGGCGGGGGTCAACTCCACCGTCCTGGACATCCTGCGTCAGGTCGAAGCGATCAACTCGATCCGCGAGCGCGCCTACGAGAACCCGGACAACGTCTCCCAGACGGTCAACGCCTACAACCAGCTGATCCAATCGCTGCTCTCCCTCTCGCAGGACATGGCGCAGGCGACCAGCAACTCGGAGATGATCCGCAGCACCCGCGCGCTGGCCGCCTTCTCCAGCGCCAAGGAGTACGCCTCCATGCAGCGCGCGATCATCTCCGCCGGACTGGCCCACCAGCCCCGCCCCAAGCTCTCCGAGAACGACCGGCTCTACGCCCGGACCGCCGACGACAGTGAGGAGGCCGAGCTCGACAGCTTCGGCCAGATCTACGGCGCCAAGGACACCGAATCCCTCCTCAAGCCGCTCACCGGCGGCGATGTCAACGTCCGGCTCGCGGACAACTACAGCAAGCGGATGCTGCACAGCCCGGACGCGATCCGGAAGCAGAAGCGCACCTACGTCGACTGGATGGACCAGGACGCCTCCAAGATCGACAACATGGGGAAGATCGAGCGCACGCTGCTGGAGCAGATGGAGCAGCAGGCGCGCGAGCTGCGCGCCGAGGCCCAGCGCGAAGCGCTGATCAGCGGTGCGCTCATCCTGCTCGTCCTCGGCATCTCGCTGGTCGGCGCGTTCGTCGTCGCCCGCTCCATGGTCCGCTCGCTGCGCCGGCTGCAGGACACGGCGCAGGACGTGGCCCGCAAGCGGCTGCCCGAGCTGGTCAAGCAGATGTCCGAGGCCGAGCCGCAGGACGTGGACACCTCCGTGGAGTCCGTCGGCGTGCACAGCCGGGACGAGATCGGCAAGGTGGCCGCGGCCTTCGACGACGTCCACCGCGAGGCCGTCCGCCTCGCCGGTGAGCAGGCGCTGCTGCGAGGCAACGTCAACGCGATGTTCACCAACCTCTCGCGACGCAGCCAGGGCCTGATCCAGCGCCAGCTCTCGCTCATCTCCGAACTGGAGTCCCGCGAGGCCGACCCGGACCAGCTCTCCTCGCTCTTCAAGCTCGACCACCTCGCCACCCGCATGCGCCGCAACGGCGAGAACCTGCTGGTTCTCGCCGGCGAGGAGCCCGGCCGCCGCTGGACGCGCCCCGTCCCGCTGGTCGACGTGCTCCGCGCCGCCGCCTCCGAGGTGGAGCAGTACGAGCGCATCGAGCTCAACTCGGTACCCACGACCGAGGTCGCGGGCCGCGTCGTCAACGACCTCGTCCACCTGCTCGCCGAGCTGCTGGAGAACGCCACCTCGTTCTCCTCGCCGCAGACCAAGGTCAAGGTCACCGGCCACGCGCTGCCCGACGGCCGGGTGCTCATCGAGATCCACGACACCGGCATCGGGCTGTCGCCCGAGGACCTGTCCGCGATCAACGAGCGGCTGGCCAACCCGCCGACGGTGGACGTCTCCGTCTCCCGTCGCATGGGCCTGTTCGTGGTCGGCCGGCTCTCCTTGCGGCACGGTATCCGCATCCAGCTGCGCCCCTCCGACTCCGGGGGTACGACCGCGCTGGTCATGCTCCCCGTCGATGTCGCACAGGGCGGTGCCCAGGGTCCGAAGGGCCGCCCCGGAGCGGGCACGCCCGGCGGCCAGGGCGGGCCGCCGCCCCCGCAGGCCAGGGGCGGCAGCAAGGGCGGCAACCTCGCGGCGGCGCTGCAGCGCGGCCCGCAGAACGGCGCCCCGGGCGCCCCGGGCCAGGCGCCCGCCGGTGCCGGGATCGGCGCCGACGAGCCCTCGCGCATGGGCGCGCTGCCCCCGCGCGGCCAGGACACGGGCGGATCCCGTCCCGCACTGCCCGCCCGGGACGCCGGCCGGACCCAGGTCGGTTCGGGCGGCGGCAGTTCCGTCAACTTCTTCGGCGCACCGCCCAACCCGGCCCGCCCGGGCGAGGCACCGGCCGGTCCCGGCAACGGGGGCGACTCTCCCCACGGCGCCACCCCGCCGCTGCCCAGCCGCGGCCAGGGCGGTCCCGCGGCCGAGCTTCCCGGCGCCCCGTCGGCTCCGCGCCCCCAACCGACCACCGGCACCGGCCAGTTCGCGCTGCCGCAGTCGGGCGATCCCGCGCAGAGCGGCGGGTACCCGGGCCCGGGTGGGCAGCAGCAGGGCCCCGGCAACACGGGGCAGTTCCCGCAGATCGGCCAGGGCGGCCCCGCCGACACGGGTCAGTTCGCACGGCCGGGCTCGCAGGCCGGCCCGTCCGCCACGGGTGAGTACGCGCGTCCGGGCTCGCCGACCGAGGGGCCGGGCAGTACGAGCGAGATTCCGCGTATCACCCCGGACGGCCCCGTCGACACCGGC
>NZ_JAGPXJ010000014.1:0-86581 GCF_018070605.1 Streptomyces sp. B15 | reverse complement strand
GCAACCCGACCGGCCCCGCCGACACGGGTCAGTTCGCACGGCCGGGCTCGCAGGCCGGCCCGTCCGCCACGGGTGAGTACGCGCGTCCGGGCTCGCCGACCGAGGGGCCGGGCAGTACGAGCGAGATTCCGCGTATCACCCCGGACGGCCCCGTCGACACCGGCCAGTTCGCACAGCCGGGCAACCCGGGCGGCCCCGCCGACACGGGTCAGTTCGCACGGCCGGGCTCGCAGGCCGGCCCGTCCGCCACGGGTGAGTACGCGCGTCCGGGCTCGCCGACCGAGGGGCCGGGCAGTACGAGCGAGATTCCGCGTATCACCCCGGACGGCCCCGTCGACACCGGCGAGTACGCACAGCCGGGCAACCCCGGCGGTCCCGGGCACAACGGGCAGTTCGCCCACCCGCAGGCGGGCGGCGGCCCCGGCGACACCGCGCAGTTCGCGCGCCCCACTTTCGGCGATGCCCCGGCGGACCGCCCGGCGGACGCGGAGCAGAGCCGGCCGAGCTGGGCCCGGCCCGAGCAGGGCCCCGGTGACGAGAACACCCCACGCGGCCACGACGAGCCCGAGGGCACCGGGGAGTACCCCCGCCCGGCACACCCCGGAGCGGAACAGGGCCACCAGGGCCAGGGTCACCAGAGGCTGGGACAGGATCTCTCGGGTCCGCAGCGGTCGGGCGCGAATCCGGCCGAGGGCATACCGTCCGGTCCTCCGGCCCCCGCGGACGCGCCGACACCGATCTTCGCCTCCATGGAGTCCAACTGGTTCCGTGGTCCGAGCCCGTCCGCCCCGCAGCCGCCGGCGCAGCCGAGCCGTCCCGAGCAGGCGCACGGCGCCGACCAGGACGGCAGCCGGAACCCGCAGGCCGGCCCCGGTGCCGACGGCGGTCCCGGACAGCAGCCGGCCCAGGCGCCCACCCCGCGTCCGGGGCAGCCCGCCTCGGCCGTGCCTCCGCTGCCGCAGCGCCAGTCGGCGCCGGGCAGCGGCGCGGTCGGCGGTGCGGAACAGGGCGGGGCAGGTGCCGAAGCCGGTTGGGGTGCCTCACCCAACGACGAGCGCTGGCGCCGTGCCGAGCAGCTTCGTCAGCCCGCAGCAGGCGGAGTGACCACCTCTGGTCTGCCGCGCCGGGTGCCCCGCGCCAACCTGGTGGCGGGCACCGCGCAACAGCAGCAGCCCTCCGTACAGGCCGGTCCCCAGGTCTCCCGCTCGCCGGACGACGTGCGTGGTCGGCTGACCAATCTCCGCCGCGGTATCCAGCAGGGCCGACAGGCCGGCACGGACAACCGCGGCGCAGGTCCCACCTATCAGCAGGAGCGTTAGTTGAGTCCGATGAGCCAGGCTGCGCAAAATCTGAACTGGTTGATCACCAACTTCGTGGAGAACACCCCTGGGGTGTCGCACACGGTGGTGGTCTCCGCCGACGGCCTGCTTCTGGCCATGTCGGAGGGCTTTCCGCGGGACCGCGCCGATCAGCTGGCGGCGGTCGCCTCGGGGCTCACCTCGCTGACGGCGGGTGCCTCCCGCATCTTCGAGGGCGGTAGCGTCAATCAGACGGTTGTGGAGATGGAGCGGGGATTCCTGTTCATCATGTCCATCTCCGACGGGTCCTCGCTGGCCGTCCTCGCTCACCCCGAAGCGGACATCGGCCTCATCGGCTACGAGATGGCGCTCCTGGTGGACCGTGCAGGAAGCGTACTCACTCCCGACGTACGCGCGGAACTCCAGGGAAGCATCCTCAACTGATCATCACGCTCCCCCCACCTGAGCACCACAGTCCGTTCGCCGACCCCATGCCTCGCTCGGAGGAGCCATGACCCCGCCGCCCGCTTCGCACGATCCGTACGGTGTGCACAATGCGCACGCGCCGTACGGAGGTGAGGGCGACCAGCCTCTGGTGCGTCCGTATGCCATGACGGGCGGGCGCACCCGGCCGCGCTACCAGCTCGCCATCGAGGCTCTGGTGAGCAGCAGCGCGGACCCGATGCAACTGCAGGGGCTGCTTCCCGAGCACCAGCGGATCTGCCACCTGTGCCGGGAGGTCAAATCGGTCGCGGAGATCTCCGCGCTGCTCGCCATCCCGCTGGGGGTGGCCCGCATTCTCGTTGCCGACCTCGCCGAGGCCGGGATGGTGGCCATCCACCAGCCGGGCAGCGCCTCGGACCCGGGCGGCGCCCCCGACGTGACGTTGCTGGAAAGGGTGCTCAGTGGACTTCGTAAGCTCTAGCCCGCAGATGGACCCCGCCGGGCGGCAGCCGACCCCGCCTGTGGGGCCGATGGGTTCCATGGGACAGACGAGCCAGCAGGGCTACGGCATGCCCGCGGCCGGACGGTCCACCACCTCCGCGAAGATCGTGGTGGCCGGCGGATTCGGCGTGGGCAAGACGACCTTCGTCGGTGCGGTCTCGGAGATCAACCCGCTGCGCACCGAGGCCGTGATGACCTCCGCGTCGGCGGGTATCGACGACCTGACCCACACCGGGGGCAAGACGACCACCACGGTGGCCATGGATTTCGGCCGGATCACCCTGGACGACGATCTGATCCTGTATCTGTTCGGTACGCCGGGTCAGGACCGTTTCTGGTTCATGTGGGACGACCTGGTGCGCGGTGCGATCGGTGCGGTCGTGCTGGTGGACACCCGCCGGCTGGCGGACTGCTTCCCGGCGGTGGACTACTTCGAGAACAGCGGGCTGCCGTTCGTCATCGCCCTCAACGGCTTCGACGGCCACCAGCCCTACTCGCCCGAAGAGGTCCGCGAAGCCCTCCAGATCGGCCCGGACGCACCCATCATCACCACGGACGCCCGGCACCGGGCCGACGCCAAGAGCGCGCTGATCACCCTGGTGGAACACGCCCTGATGGCACGTCTGCGCTGATTCCGGTACCTCGGGGCACCTCATGACCGGAGGCCGGGGAGGGTCAGGGGCCGGACAGCCCCGCCCCTGACCGCAGGGCGAGTGGAATACGCTGGGGTCTCAGCCATTGGAACCGGCACCGAAGGACCCCCGTGCGCATCGCAAGATTCTCCCTGGACGGAACCGTAGGTTTCGGCGTCGTCGAGGGTGAGCCCTCAACCCAAGAGGGCCCTGTCCTCGACATCATCAAGGGCCATCCCTTCGCCGAGTTCGAGCGCACGGGCCAGAAGCTCCCCATGAGCAAGGTCCGTATCCTCCCGCCCACCCTTCCCAACAAGGTGGTGGCGATCGGCAGGAACTACGCCGAGCACGCCAAGGAGCTCGGCAACGAGGTGCCCGAGATCCCCGTCACCTTCCTCAAACCGTCCACCTCGGTGATCGGCCCGAACGACCCGATCGGCTATCCGTCCTTCTCCGAGGAGCTGCACCACGAGGCGGAGCTGGCCGTGGTGATCGGCCGGCTGTGCAAGGACGTGCCGCGCGAGCGCGCCAAGGACGTCATCCTCGGCTACACCTGCGCCAACGACATCACCGCGCGTGACGTGCAGCGTACGGAGAAGCAGTGGGCCCGCGCCAAGGGCTTCGACGGCTCCTGCCCGCTGGGCCCCTGGACGGAGACCGAGCTGGACCCGTCGGACGTCGGCATCATGTGCACCGTCAACGGTGAACAGCGCCAGCTGGGCCGTACCAGCGAGATGATCCGGCCCATCGAGGACCTGATCGTCCACATCACCCAGGCCATGACGCTGCTGCCGGGTGATGTCATCCTCACCGGCACCCCCGCGGGCGTCGGCCCCCTCAACGTCGGCGACGAGGTCGCCGTCACCATCGAAGGAATCGGCACTCTCACCAATAAGGTGATCAAGCGTGACTAACGCGACCGCGGGCACGGACGTCCGCGTACGTTTCTGTCCCTCCCCGACCGGTAACCCCCATGTGGGTCTGGTCCGTACCGCCCTGTTCAACTGGGCGTACGCCCGGCACACCGGCGGCACCCTGGTCTTCCGCATCGAGGACACCGACGCGGCGCGTGACTCGGAGGAGTCCTACGAGCAGCTGCTGGACGCGATGCGCTGGCTGGGCCTCGACTGGGACGAGGGGCCTCAGGTGGGCGGCCCGCACGGCCCCTACCGCCAGTCCCAGCGGACGGACATCTACGCGGACGTCGCACGCAAGCTGCTGGACGGCGGCTACGCCTACCCCTGCTACTGCACCGCCGAAGAGCTCGAGCAGCGCCGCGAGCAGGCCCGCAAGGAAGGCCGCCCCTCCGGTTACGACGGCCGCTGCCGGGAGCTGACCGGCGAGCAGATCGCCGCCTACGAGGCCGAGGGGCGCAGCCACGTCGTCCGCTTCCGGATGCCGGACGAGCCGATCACCTTCACCGACCTGGTGCGCGGTGAGATCACCTTCCAGCCGGAGAACGTCACCGACTACGGCATCCTGCGCACCAACGGCGCACCGCTGTACACGCTGGTCAACCCGGTCGATGACGCGCTGATGGACATCACGCACGTGCTGCGCGGCGAGGATCTGCTCTCCTCCACCCCACGTCAGATCGCGCTCTACAAGGCCCTGATGGAACTGGGTGTCGCCCAGCGCGTGCCCCAGTTCGGGCACCTGCCGTATGTGATGGGAGAGGGCAACAAGAAGCTCTCCAAGCGCGACCCGCAGTCCTCCCTCAACCTCTACCGCGAGCGCGGCTTCCTTCCCGAGGGCCTGCTCAACTACCTCTCCCTCCTCGGCTGGTCGATCGCCGAGGACCGGGACATCTTCTCGATGGACGAGATGGTCGCCGCCTTCGACATCCACGAGGTCAACTCCAACCCGGCGCGCTTCGACCTGAAGAAGTGCGAGGCCATCAACGCCACGCACCTGCGCGAGATGCCGCTGAAGGACTTCATCGCCGCCTGCGAGCCGTGGCTGAAGGCGCCGCACGCCCCCTGGGACGAGGCGAACTTCTCCCAGCAGGCCTTCGAGGAGCTGGCCCCGCTGGCCCAGACCCGGCTCACGGTCCTGGCGGACATCACCGACAACGTCGACTTCCTCTTCCTGGACGAGCCGGTTCAGGACGAGAAGTCCTGGCAGAAGGCGATGAAGGAGGGCTCGGACGCTCTGCTGCGCACGGCCCGCGCCAAGCTGGAGACGGCCGACTGGTCCTCCCCCGACGCCCTCAAGGACGCGGTCCTGGCCGCCGGCGAGGAGCACGGCCTCAAGCTGGGCAAGGCCCAGGCCCCGGTCCGGGTGGCCGTCACAGGGCGCACCGTCGGCCTGCCCCTCTTCGAGTCCCTCCAGGTGCTGGGCAAGGACCGCACCTTGGCCCGTATCGACGCGGCCCTGGCCAAGCTCGGTTCCTAGCAGCCGAGGTGGGGACGGTGCCCGGAGGGAGCCCGGGAACTCGTTTTGGAGCACCGTCCCCCATCAGGTAATGTTCTTCCTGTCGCCGAACGGGGCAGGCCGCAAAGGCCGGATCCGGGAGGCGGTCACCCAGACAAAATCCCCGCAAGGGGTTGCGTTTCGGTGGGCTATGGTGTAATTGGCAGCACGACTGATTCTGGTTCAGTTAGTCTAGGTTCGAGTCCTGGTAGCCCAGCAAGATCCGCGTTGTGGGCAGCACTGTTCACGTTCCGCGAGATCGAGCCCCCGTTGTGTAGCGGCCTAGCACGCCGCCCTCTCAAGGCGGTAGCGCCGGTTCGAATCCGGTCGGGGGTACGGATTCCGTCCGGGATCATCCGATCCGGGTGGGATCACAGATAGGGCCCCCGTTGTGTAGCGGCCTAGCACGCCGCCCTCTCAAGGCGGTAGCGCCGGTTCGAATCCGGTCGGGGGTACTCGATCCACCGAAGCCCCGCACCCTTGGTGCGGGGCTTCGTCGTGTGCGGCTCGGCACCGCCGGGCTCTCTCCCGGTCACGCCTCAGCCGCGGAACCGCCGCGCGGACTCCTGTGCCTGTGCCAGCCGCCGCAGGCTCAGCAGAACCGGCTCGAAGAGCACGGTCAGGGCCACGCTCGCCTCCACCTGTTCGACTTCGCCGGGCAGGCCCTCCAGCAGGTCCAGATC
The DNA here is from genome assembly GCF_018070605.1 of Streptomyces sp. B15. NCBI lineage: Bacteria > Bacillati > Actinomycetota > Actinomycetes > Kitasatosporales > Streptomycetaceae > Streptomyces > Streptomyces sp. B15. The sequence goes on along the minus strand of NZ_JAGPXJ010000014.1, from coordinate 80,611 downwards.
GGCCTCGGAGACCTGAGCCGCGATATGTGCGTACCGCCGCAGATGACCGGCCTCACAGGGGTATCCGAGCCGCACCAGCGTGGCGACGGCGCGCACCAGCGTCTCGTAGGCGGGGCTCCCGGGCCCGAACTGGTCCCAGCCGAGGTGCTCCAGCAGGCTGCTGACCTCCTGCCGTGCCGTCTCGGTGGCGTCGTCGTCCTCCTCCTCGGGATTGGGGCCCTGCGCGGGCCCCGGGAGCGCCCAGGTGGCGATGCCCAGCCGGGAGTGCTGGTCGAGACCGGTGTCATCCACGGCGGCCAGCACCTCGCGGGCCGTGGCCACCGGCATCCGGCCCACTTGGATGAGCGCGCGCACCAGTCGCAGCCTGTGCAGGTGTTCCTCGCCGTAGCCGGCCTGGGTCGCGCTGATCCGTTCGCCCGGAGGCAGCAGCCCCTCGCGCAGATAGAACTTGATCGTGGCGGTGGGGACACCGCTGCGTGCGCTCAGCTCGGCCAGCCGCATTCCGCGTTCCTCCCTCGGTGCTTGTTCCCTCCGGCTCCTGTGCCGGTATTCCGCTGGCCCTTCTCGCCGGAGAGTGGCACTATCCAACCATGGATAGCGCAACTATCCGACACAGTTGGCAGAACGGCCGAGGGGGTTCCATGGGCAGCAAGGTGATCGAGGGACGCAGGACGGCGGACGCGGAGGGGGAGGTGGTCGTCTTCCTCATCGGTATGCGGATCAACCGGCTGCGGGCGGTGCGCAGTTGGCTGCCCGCGCTGATGGCGATGCCCCGGATGCTGCGTGAGCTGGGCGCCGACGACTCCAGCGGTCTGATCTCGGCCCGCTACGCGGTGAGTGGTCCCCGGGAGTTCGCGGTGGTGCAGTACTGGCGCTCCACCCAGCAGCTCTTCGACTACGCGGCGGCCCAGGACAAGGCGCACCGTCCCGCCTGGGCGGCGTTCAACCGCCGGATCAGGAAGAGCCGGGGCAGCGTGGGCGTCTGGCACGAGACGTACCGCGTCCCGGCGGGCGGCTATGAGTCCGTCTACGTCGACATGCCCGCGTACGGACTCGCGTCCGCGTACGGCTCCGCCCCGGTCGCCACCCGGGGCGACCGGGCGCGTGAGCGGATGGCGGAGGTCTGACGCGCCGCTGGACGGTGCTGTTGAACGGAGGGCGCGGGGCGGCGACGGCGTGACGCGGCGAAGGCGGGCGGAAGCACCGCGTACACGCCACCTGTGGGCCCGTGCGGACAGCTCGCGGGTGCCGGGGCGGCGGTCACCGCTCACAGGTGGCGCGTACGCGCACTCCTCAGCCCGGGCGCCGCAGCGACTCGCTGAGGCGGGCGGCCGCGTCCACGATGGCCTGGGCGTGCATCCGCCCCGGGTGCCGGGTCAGACGCTCGATGGGGCCGGAGACGGAGACGGCGGCCACCACGCGGTTGGAAGGGCCGCGTACGGGCGCTGAGACGGACGCGACGCCCGGTTCGCGCTCGCCGATCGACTGGGCCCAGCCGCGGCGCCGTACGCCCGACAGCGCGGTGGCGGTGAAGCGGGCGCCCTGCAGGCCGCGGTGCAGCCGCTCGGGCTCCTCCCAGGCCATCAGGATCTGTGCGGCGGAGCCCGCCTTCATCGGCAGGGTGGAGCCGACCGGCACGGTGTCGCGCAGGCCGGAGAGGCGTTCGGCCGCGGCCACGCAGATGCGCATGTCGCCCTGGCGCCGGTAGAGCTGGGCGCTCTCGCCGGTCACATCGCGTAGGTGGGTGAGTACCGGGCCTGCCGCCGCGAGCAGCCGGTCCTCGCCCGCCGCCGCTGCCAGCTCGCCCAGTCGCGGGCCGAGGATGAAGCGGCCCTGCATGTCGCGGGCCACCATGCGGTGGTGCTCGAGAGCCACCGCGAGCCGGTGCGCCGTGGGGCGCGCGAGACCGGTCGCGGAGACCAGCCCGGCGAGGGTGGCCGGACCGGACTCCAGAGCGCTCAGTACCAGAGCTGCCTTGTCGAGAACGCCGACGCCGCTAGAGTTGTCCATGCGTCGATACTCACGTCTCAGAGTGTGAAACGCAAGTTCAATTTTCCCGGTGACCCGCCAACCTTGAGGGACGGCCACCGCTTATTGGGGGTCCCCCCGACCGAAGGCCGGGGGAGGAACAGGTCTCGATATGTGGTCGGCGGCGCTGCCGGCCGGAGGGAATGCGATGGGACGCACACTCGCGGAGAAGGTCTGGGACGACCATGTCGTCAGGCGTGTGGAAGGCGAGCCGGACCTTCTCTTCATCGATCTGCACCTGCTCCACGAGGTGACCAGCCCGCAGGCGTTCGACGGACTCCGCAAGGCGGGACGGTCCGTGCGGCGCACGGACCTGACCATCGCGACCGAGGACCACAACACCCCCACCCTCGACATCGACAAGCCGATCGCCGACCCGGTCTCCCGCACCCAGTTGGAGACCCTGCGCAAGAACTGCGCGGATTTCGGGGTGCGCCTGCACCCGCTGGGCGATGTCGAACAGGGCGTCGTACACGTCGTCGGGCCGCAGCTGGGGCTGACCCAGCCGGGTATGACGGTGGTCTGCGGTGACAGCCACACCTCCACCCATGGCGCGTTCGGCGCGCTGGCCTTCGGTATCGGCACCTCCCAGGTGGAGCATGTGCTCGCCACCCAGACGCTGCCGATGGCACCGTTCAAGACGATGGCGGTCACCGTGAACGGTGAGCTGCCCGAGGACGTCACCGCCAAGGATCTGATTCTCGCCATCATCACCAAGATCGGCACCGGCGGCGGTCAGGGCTATGTGATCGAGTACCGCGGCGAGGCCATCGAGAAGCTGTCGATGGAAGCCCGCATGACGATCTGCAACATGTCCATCGAGGCGGGCGCCCGGGCCGGGATGATCGCCCCGGACGAGACCACCTTCGACTACGTCCAGGGCCGCGAGCACGCCCCCAAGGGCGCGGACTGGGACGAGGCCGTCGCCTACTGGAAGACGCTGCGCACCGACGAGGACGCCGTCTTCGACCACGAGGTCGTCATCGAGGCGGCCGAGCTGGCGCCGTTCGTCACCTGGGGCACCAACCCGGGCCAGGGTGCTCCGCTGTCGCACGCGGTGCCCGACCCGGCCTCCTTCGAGGACGCCAGCGCGCGGTACGCGGCCGAGAAGGCCCTGGACTACATGGGGCTGAGTGCCGGTCAGCCGCTGCGCGAGGTCGCCGTCGACACCGTCTTCGTCGGTTCGTGCACCAACGGCCGTATCGAGGACCTGCGTTCGGCCGCCGCGGTGCTGGACGGCCGCAAGGTGGCCGACAGCGTGCGGATGCTGGTCGTGCCCGGTTCCGTACGGGTCGCGCTGCAGGCCGTGGAGGAGGGGCTCGACAAGGTGTTCACCGCGGCGGGCGCCGAATGGCGGCACGCCGGCTGCTCGATGTGCCTGGGGATGAACCCCGACCAGCTCCAGCCGGGTGAGCGCGCCGCCTCCACCTCCAACCGCAACTTCGAGGGCCGGCAGGGCAAGGGCGGCCGCACCCATCTGGTCTCGCCGCAGGTGGCGGCCGCGACGGCGGTACTGGGCCACCTGGCCTCGCCCGCCGATCTCGCGGACGTCCGCGAGCCGGCTGTGGCCTGACGGGACGACGGACCCAGGAAGCTGAAGGGATACGAAGACATGGAAGCCTTCATCACACACACCGGCCGGGCCGTCCCGCTGCGCCGCAGCAACGTCGACACCGACCAGATCATCCCCGCCCACTGGCTCAAGAAGGTCACCCGCGACGGCTTCGAGGACGGACTGTTCGAGGCGTGGCGCAAGGACCCGGAGTTCGTGCTCAACCAGGCGGCGCACCAGGGTGCGACGGTGCTGGTCGCAGGACCGGACTTCGGTACCGGCTCCTCGCGTGAACACGCCGTCTGGGCGCTCCAGAACTACGGCTTCAAGGCCGTCATCTCCTCGCGGTTCGCCGACATCTTCCGGGGCAACTCGCTCAAGAACGGCCTGCTCACGGTGGTGCTGCCGCAGGAGACGGTGGAAGCGCTCTGGCAGCTGGCGGAGACCGATCCGGCCACCGAGATCACCGTGGACCTGGTGCAGCGCAAGGTTGTGGCGCCCGGTGTCGAGGCGGACTTCGAACTGGATGAGAACGCCCGTTGGCGGTTGCTGGAGGGGCTGGACGACATCAGCCTCACCCTGAAGAACGAGGACGCCATCGCGGAATTCGAGAAGACCCGGGCCTCCTTCAAACCGCGCACGCTGGCCGCGTGAGGGCCTGAGCAGCAGCGTCGCGCCTCAGCTCGGAGCCGCCCGGCGACACTCCCGAGCACGCCACCGCGCCCCCGCCACACCCGGCGGGGGCGCGGTGCTTTTGGTGTGTCGCAGTGGTGCTGTTGTTGCGGCACGTGTGCGCACACGCGTGCGCTGACGAATGACGTGAATTAGTCTTGACGTCGGCTCCTGTCGCACTAAGGCATAGTGCTCTTCGCGACTCGCCCGCACGACTCGCCGGGAGGTGTCAACAAAGGCTCTGCCCAGCGGAGTTGGTGCCCACACCTGGCACGTCCCCGCCCTACGCTGACCCGCTGGAAGCGACAACTCACCCCAGATGGCACAATCACCGCATGGAACGCGACGGTCAACTGGAGCTCTACGACCGACTCGCCGCCCGACTCAAGGAAGCGCACTCCCGGGTGCGCTCCCCGCAAATTTCGCAGAGCGCACGGGTGCCGCTGGCCCGGAAGCTGCTCGTCATCACCGCGGCTTCCAAACACGATCTCGCCGACGCCGAACGGCGTCTGGAGCGCCTGATGGCCGACGTCGACGAGGGGCGATTCAGCGCGGGGCGAGGGGACGTGTGCGCGGACGGAACTCCGTGACGGGCGAGTTCGTTGCGGCACAAGGGTGATTCGCCCGTTTCGTGTTTGATTTGCGGTATATATCTGCCTAACGTGCGAAAAAGCTGAACACATTCGTTCCGGCAATGTCTCCGAAGGGGAAGACGTGAACAAGGCGCAGCTCGTTGAAGCTATCCAAGATGACCTCGGTGGACGCCAGCAGGCCGCGGATGCGGTCGATGTAGTCCTGGACGCGATCGTTCGTGCGGTCGTCGCCGGTGAGCGTGTTTCGGTCACCGGCTTCGGCTCTTTCGAGAAGGTCGACCGACCGGCCCGTTACGCCCGCAACCCGCAGACCGGTGAGCGGGTCCGCGTGAAGAAGACCTCCGTGCCGCGCTTCCGCGCCGGTGCGGGCTTCAAGGACCTGGTGAGCGGGGCGAAGAAGCTCCCCAAGAACGATGTCGCGGTCAAGAAGGCCCCCAAGGGCAGCCTCTCCGGTGGCACCGCCACCAAGAAGGCCACGGCCAAGAAGGCGGGTGCCAAGAAGGCCACGGCCAAGAAGACCACGGCCAAGAAGGCGGCGCCGGCGAAGAAGACCACCGCGAAGAAGGCACCGGCGAAGAAGGCTCCGGCGAAGACCACCACCGCCAAGAAGAGCACTGCCAAGAAGGCACCGGCCAAGACCACCACCACCGCCAAGAAGGCGCCGGCGCGCAAGAGCACCGCCAAGAAGGCACCCGCGCGCAAGACGGCGGCCCGCAAGACCACCGCGAAGAAGACCACGTCGCGACGGCGGTGAGCCCGCGTATCGCGGCACGCCCGCATGCGACCCCCACCCCGCACCCCGCACCCGGGGTCGGCGGGTGAAACGATCCCTCCCCTGGTGGCGGCGCGCCGTCACCCGCGGGCGGGGCACCTTCCGGCCGCACGCCGGGAGCGGACCGAACGCGGCTGCAGGCCGCGACGCCAGCGCCGGGCCGGGCTCCCTCGGGGGAGCCCGGCCCGCGGCGTGTCTGCACGGGGCCCTTGCCGTACGCGGGCGGCCGGGCGGCGGCCCCGGCCCCGGCCGTCAGCGCCGAGCGCGGCCCCTCACAGCGTCTGCAGGGTCACCAGGGTGATGCGGCGGGCTTCGCCCTGACCCTCCACCTCGATACGGACCCGCTGGCCGGGCCGCAGCAGGCGGAGCCCGCCCGCGTCGAAGGCGGAGGACTCGAAGGAAAGCGGGGTGCCGTCGTCCAGCAGAACGCTGCCGGACCGGGACGCCGGGTCGTAGGTGTACGCCGTGGCCTGCATACCGGCAGCCTAACGGCCCGGCCCCGGGAGGGACCCGGCGAGAAGTGCCGAGGTGAAACCGCCGACACCCAGCGTGAGGGCCGCTCGCAGATCCTCGGGTGTATCCACGTCCTGCCGCACGCTGGACACCTCGGCCACCGGGAGTTCCACCGCCCCGGACGCCCGGTGCCGGGCCCGGGAGGGGCCGCCGAAAGCGGGGGAGAGCTTCGCCCGCGGGAGGGCCGTCAGCACAGTTGTACCGATTTCCGCGGCGTCGGGAAGAAAAGCGCGGGAAAAACCGGAAGCCGTATTCAGTACCCGTTCCAATTCCGATGGCCGCAGGGCCGGCAGATCGGCGTTGAGGGCGGCGACCGCCGTACCGGGCTCCGCGGCACGCGCCGCAGCCGCCCCGTGCGCCAGCGCCGCGTTGAGCCCGTCGCCCGGCAGATCGGGCACCGGGCGGGCCCCCAGCGCGCGCAGTTCGCCGGCGGCCAGCGCATCGTCCGTGACAACCACCACACCGCGCACCACCCGGCACTCCAGCGCCGCGCGCACCGTGTCCTGTGCGAACGCCAGCGCGAGCTCGGGCAGCGGAGCGTACGCGGCGGCGCCCGCCAGTCGGCTCTTGGCCCGCGAGAGAGGCTTCAGCGGCACCACGAGAGTCCACGTCACGGGCGTCACATGTGGCTGCATCGGCCCCATTCTCGCCTGCTGCCCGAGCGGGGCGACGGGGGCGGGGTTACCGTGTGCCCCACAGTCGGGCACGGACAGTGTGCTCGACAGTGAGGCAGTCCGCGGCGACACTTGTGCGGTTGTCGATTCGCCCTCAGAGGAAGGGCCCCACAAGGAGCCCCCTAAGGAGATGGTGTCCGGGTGTCCCGCCAAACCGTATCCGCCCCGGGAGCAACCCCAGGACCCTCGGCCGGAAAAGCCGAGCAGAAGGGGGCGCGCAATGCCGGGGAGTGACGGTAAACGCAGGAAGATCGGCTTCTGGTACCGCTTTGCGGCGTTCCTGCTGAAACCCCCGCTGATCCTGCTCTTCAAGCGGGACTGGCGCGGAATGGAGCACATTCCGCAGGACGGCGGCTTTATCACCGTCGTCAACCACAACTCGTATCTCGACCCGCTCTCCTACGCCCACTTCCAGTACAACACCGGCCGCGTCCCGCGGTTCCTGGCGAAGGTGGGGCTGTTCAAGGGCGGCTTCGTGGGCGCCGCGATGCGCGGCACCGGGCAGATTCCGGTCTACCGCGAGTCCGCCGACGCGGTGGGCGCCTTCCGGGCCGCCGTGGAGGCCATCGAGAAGGGCGAGTGCGTCGCTTTCTACCCCGAGGGCACCCTCACCCGCGACCCGCAGATGTGGCCGATGACCGGCAAGACGGGAGCCGCCCGGGTCGCCCTGCTGACCAGGGCGCCGGTCATTCCCGTCGCGCAGTGGGGGGCCAACCTCGCGATGCCGCCGTACGCCAAGGAGAAGAAGCTGCGGCTCTTCCCGCGCAAGACGTTCATCGTGCAGGCGGGGCCGCCGTTGGACCTGTCGGCGTACTACGACCGGGAGCCCACCGCCGAGGTGCTCCGCGAGGTCACCGACGTCATGATGGACGCCGTCACCGAACAGCTCGCGGCCGTCCGTGGCGAGCCCGTGCCCGCAGAGCGGTACGACATGCGCAAGGCGGCGGTCCGCAGGCGCGAGCAGCGGGCCACCCGGGAGAACCCGGCTCGGCGGCGCGGGGTGGACGAACAGCACGAGCCGGCCGGTCAGGCACCGGCCGCGGCCGAAGCGGCAGAGGGAGAGAAGAACGCGTGAGCCGGCACGACGGGCGGCAGGACGATCGGCAGGAAGAACGCCGGAGGAAGGCCGCCGTGTTCGGCACCGGCTCCTGGGGCACCGCCTTCGCGATGGTGCTCGCCGAGGCCGGGGTGGAGGTGACCTTGTGGGGCCGCCGGGCCGAGGTCGTCGAGGCGATCAACACCACACGGCGCAACCCGGGATACCACCCCGACATCGAACTCCCCGCCCGGGTGCGGGCCACCACCGACCCCGCCGACGCGGCCCGCGACGCGGAGTTCACGGTGCTGTCCGTCCCCTCCCAGACGCTGCGCGGCAACCTGGAGTCCTGGCGCGGGCTGCTGCACCCCGGCACGGTGCTCGTCTCCCTGATGAAGGGGATCGAACTCGGCACCGCCAAGCGGATGAGCGAGGTCATCGAGGAGGTCGCCGGCGTCCCCGCCGAGCGGGTCGCCGTCCTCACCGGGCCCAACCTCGCCCGCGAGATCGCCGCCCGGCAGCCTGCGGCGGCCGTCGCCGCCTGCGCGGACGAGGAGGCGGCCCGCGCGCTGCAGAGCGCCTGCCACACCCCGTACTTCCGGCCCTACACCAGCACCGACGTGGTCGGCTGCGAACTGGGCGGCGCCGTCAAGAACGTCATCGCGCTCGCCGTGGGCATCGCCGACGGCATGGGGTTGGGCGACAACTCCAAGGCGTCGCTGATCACCCGGGGCCTGGCCGAGACCACCCGGCTCGGTCTCGCCATGGGGGCCGAGGCCCACACCTTCGCCGGTCTCGCCGGGATGGGCGACCTGGTGGCCACCTGCTCCTCGCCGCTGTCCCGGAACCACACCTTCGGCACCAACCTCGGCCGGGGCATGACCCTCCAGGAGACCATCGCGGTCACCGAGCAGACCGCGGAGGGCGTCAAATCCTGCCAGTCCGTGCTGGATCTGGCCCGGCGGCACGGGGTGGAGATGCCGATCACCGAGACCGTCGTGGAGATCGTCCACCAGGGCAAGCCGCCCCATGTGGCGCTCAAGGAGCTGATGTCCCGCAGCGCCAAGCCCGAACGGGCCTGAGGCCGCCGCCCGGCGGTCCGGGGCCGGCCCGGCCTCGGACGGGCCCGTGCGGCGCCCGCGCGCCACGGGGCGTCCCGCATCGGCAGCGCGGCTACGACGCGGTAAAGTCCCACCGATATGAGCAGCCAGAGCCCCGCCCCCAAGCCCCGAGTCGCCGTCGTCTTCGGCGGACGCAACTCAGAGCACCAGATCTCCGTCCTCACGGCCGGCGCGGTGCTCGGCGCCATCGACCGCGACAAGTACGAGGTGCTGCCCATCGGCATCACCGCGGAAGGGCGCTGGGCGCTGGCTGCCGATGACCCGGCCCGGATGGCCATCGAGGACCGCACACTCCCCACCGTCGAGCAGCTGTCCGAGTCGGACACCGGCGGCGTGCAGCTGCCCGTCTCGCCCGGCGACCGGGAGGTCGTGCACACCGAGCCGGGCCAGGTGCCCAAGGCGCTGGGCGAGATCGATGTCGTCTTCCCCGTGCTGCACGGCCCCTACGGCGAGGACGGCACCCTGCAGGGAATGCTGGAGCTGGCAGGGGTGCCCTACGTCGGCTCGGGCGTGCTCTCCTCGGCCGTCGGCATGGACAAGGAGTACATGAAGCGGATCTTCACCTCCTTCGGACTGCCGGTCGGCCCCTACGTCACCGTCCGGCCGCGGGAGTGGGAGAACGACCCGGCGGCGGCCCGTAAGAAGGTCGTCGACTTCGCCTCCGAGCACGGCTGGCCGGTCTTCATCAAGCCCGCACGTGCCGGCTCCTCCATGGGCATCACCAAGGTCGGCGACCTGGGCGGGCTGGACGAGGCGGTGGAGACCGCCCGGCGCCACGACCCGAAGATCATCGTGGAGTCGCTGCTGCGCGGGCGCGAGATCGAGTGCGGTGTCCTGGAGTTCGAGGACGGACCGCGCGCCAGTGTGCCCGCCGAGATCCCCCCGGTCAGCGACCACGACTTCTACGACTTCGAGGCCAAGTACATCGACTCGGCCTCCGGTATCGTCCCCGCTCCGCTGACCGAGGCCGAGACGGCGCGGGTGCGGCAGCTGGCGGTACAGGCCTTCGAGGCCGCCTCCTGCGAGGGGCTGGTGCGGGCCGACTTCTTCCTGTGCGAGAACGGCGAGTTCGTCATCAACGAGATCAACACGATGCCGGGCTTCACCCCCATCTCGATGTATCCCCGCATGTGGCAGGAGACCGGCGTCGGCTACCCGGAGCTGGTCGACCGCCTCATCCAGTCGGCCCTGCGCCGCTCCACGGGCCTGCGGTAGCAGCGGGCCGGAGGCTGCCGCAGGGTCCGGCAGCCGTCGTACCGGGCCGGGGGCGCCGTACGGGTCCGGACCTCCTCCGGCGGCCGGTGGGGCACGGGCGCCGGCTCAGTCCTTCCGCTGCTTCGGCACCGCGCTCTTGACCGCCCCGCTGAGGTCCGCGAGGGCCTCGACCTCCGGCTTGTAGTCGTCGGGTACGGTCAACTCGACGTAGGCGACGCGGTCGGTCGTCGTGAAGCGGTAGCCGCCGTCCTGCTTCTCCATCAGCCAGGAGACCTGGTTGACCTCCGCCGCGTCGGCGGTGGGGTTGTACTCTTCGTCACCGGGGGTGAGCTGGGCGGGCTCGGGCACGCCGCAGCGCAGCTCGATGGCCGGATCCCCCCAGACGGCGGTGTAGTCGGAGACGGGATCGGCCTCGCCGCGCGACTGGCCGTCGACCTGCTTCGGCAGCGCGTCGTGCAGCGACCGGCACACCTTCGCGGCCCCGCCGGAGGGACTGGGCGGCGTGGGTCCCGCGTCGCCGGTGACCGAACAGCCTGCCGTGACCAGCAGGGCCAGTACGGTCGGTACGCCCACCGCGGCAGCGGAGGCGGCAGGGACGGAACGAGGGGAAGCAGCCCGGCGTCGAATGCTCACCGGGCGAGCATACGGGGGGCCTAGAGATGGACGATGGGGCAGGTCAGAGTGCGGGTGATGCCCTCCACCTGCTGGACCTTGGCGACCACCATGCGACCGAGGTCGTCCATGGTCTCCGCGCGGGCACGCACGATCACATCGTACGGACCCGTTACATCCTCGGCCTGGATCACACCGGGGATCTTGGAGACGATCTCTGCGACGGTCGAAGCCTTGCCAACTTCGGTCTGAATCAAGACGTACGCCTGTACCACGGAACCTCCACGGGGGCTACGAGGATCATGCGGGGCGAGAGAGAAACGCCACCGTACCGCGTCCCCCCTGCCGCCGGGAGACCACAGGGCCGCCGGTATGGCGGCCGGGGGCATCGGGACCGGCGGGCGGCGAAGGACGCCACGGCGGCCGGGCCACGCATCGGACGGACACGCATCACGGGCGTGTGGACGACGCACGGGAGTGCACGATGAGCGAAGTGAGCGAAGGGGCAGCGCAATGCGGGATGTGAACGGCGGTACCGCGTCGGAACCCACGCAGCCCGCGATGGAGGCCCCCTACGGCCCCGCGCGGGGACGGACCAAGGGCACCGTGGGGGAACTGGGGGAGTTCGGCCTCATCCGGGAACTGACCTCCCGATTGACCACCACCCCAGCCGTCCGGATCGGTCCCGGCGACGACGCCGCGGTGGTGGCGGCCCCGGACCGGCGTGTCGTCGCCAGTACCGACATTCTCCTGGAGGGCCGGCACTTCAGGCGGGACTGGTCGACGGCGTACGACGTGGGGCGCAAGGCCGCGGCCCAGAATCTCGCCGACATCGCCGCCATGGGCGCCGTGCCCACCGCGCTGCTGCTCGGTCTGATCGTCCCCGCCGACCTGCCCGCCAACTGGCCCACGGAGCTGATGGACGGCATCCGGGACGAGGCACAGGTCGCCGCCTCCGCCGTGGTCGGCGGCGACGTGGTGCGCGGCGACAGCATCGCCGTCTCCATCACGGCACTGGGGGACCTGCGCAACCGCGAGCCGGTCACCCGCTCCGGCGCGGGCGCCGGCGACGTCGTGGCCGTCACCGGCTGGCTGGGCTGGTCGGCCGCCGGGCACGCGGTCCTCTCCCGCGGCTTCCGCTCGCCCCGCGCCTTCGTGGAGGCGCACCGCCGCCCCGAGCCCCCGTACCACGCCGGGCCCGCGGCCGCCGGACTGGGCGCCACCGCGATGACGGACGTCAGCGACGGACTGGTGGCCGACCTCGGGCACATCGCCGAGGCCAGCAAGGTGCGGATCGACATCCGCTCGGCCGACCTCGACATCCCCGCGCAGATGGCCGACATCGGGCAGGCCGTCGGCGTCGACCCGCTCCAGTGGGTGCTCACCGGGGGAGAGGACCACGCCATCGTCGCCACCTTCCCGCGCGATCAGAAGCTCCCGGCGCGCTGGCGCGTCATCGGCGAGGTGCAAGGGGCCTCCGCACGGCCGCGCGTCACCGTGGACGGTGCCCCCTGGTCGAAGGCGGGCGGCTGGGACCACTTCTCCGACGACGGGGAGCACTGAGTACCGTCGTCACCATGGACGATGAGAACTCCCGTGTCGGCGGGCCGCCACGCGTGCTGACCGTCGCCGGATCCGATTCCGGCGGCGGTGCGGGCATCCAGGCCGATCTGAAGACGATGCTCGCGCTCGGCACCCACGGCATGAGCGTGATCGCCGCCGTCACCGCCCAGAACTCGCTGGGCGTGCAGGGCTGTTGGGAGCTTCCGGTGGAGGCCGTACGCGCGCAGTACCGCAGCGTCGTGGACGACATCGGGGTGCAGGCCGTCAAGACGGGGATGCTCGCCTCGGCGCCGCTCGTGGAGACCGTCGCCGAACTGCTGGCCGGTACGGGGGCACCGGTGGTCGTCGACCCGGTGGGGGTCTCCAAGCACGGGGATCCGCTGCTGGCCGCCGACGCCGTGGACTCGCTGCGCGGCAAGCTGCTGCCGGTCGCCACCGTCGTCACTCCCAACCTGGACGAGGTCGCCCAGCTGACGGGTGTCCGGGTCACCGACGAGAGCGGGCTGCGCGAGGCAGCGGCCGCCGTGCTGGCCCACGGCCCGCGCTGGGCCCTGATCAAGGGCGGGCATCTGCCCGGCGAGGCCGTCGATCTGCTCACCGACGGCACCGAGGAGCACTGGCTGCGCGCTCCGCGCCACGACAACCGGCACACGCACGGCACGGGCTGCACGCTGGCCAGCGCGCTCGCCTCGTATCTGGCCAAGGGGCTGCCGGTGCCGCAGGCCGCACGGGCCGCGAAGGAGTACACGACGGGAGCCATAGCGGCGGGCTTCCCGCTGGGCGCGGGACTGGGCCCGGTGGATCACGGATGGCGGTCGGGCGAGCGGGACTGAGCTGCGGGGTACGCCGGAGCGCACGGGGTACCACGCAGCGGACAAAGTCGGAGCGCCCGGAATCGGAGCACACAAAAACCGGCCCGCGTGCTGCGGGCCGGTTCTGCGTTCGGCTCTCGGCGTGAGCCGCGCTGCGTTACGTCGAGGACGTCAGCGCGACACCTTGCCGGCCTTGATGCACGAGGTGCAGGCGTTGAGGCGCTTCGGCGTCCCGCCGACCACGGCACGCACGCGCTGGATGTTCGGGTTCCAGCGACGGCGGGTGCGGCGGTGCGAGTGGGAGATGTTGTTGCCGAACTCCGGCCCCTTGCCGCAGACGTCGCAGTTCGCAGCCACGGGTCACTCCAAAGACTTCAGATGCACGTACGGTGAATCCCGGCGACGCAGGACCAGATGACCGGCTGTCCCAGGGAGATCGTTGCCTACCGGACCGAAACATCCGGATCAGGCAACCGGAGCAGCATACAACGGACGGTCTCGAACAGCGAAACCAAGGCCCTCGTCCCGGTCCCGACCTGGGATTCCGCCCGGGACCCCACTAGCCTTCCCGCAACGCAGCCGCCCCGGCCGTCCCACCGGTCGCAGCCTTCTGGAGGAGGTCCCGCAGGTGCCGCCACCGCTCGACACCGCCGCGGTACGACGCTGGTGCGCCCTCGGCCTGGAGTCGCTGCGCGCCTGCTGTGCGCACATGGACGCCATCAACGTCTTCCCGGTCGCCGACGGAGATACCGGCACCAATCTGTGCCTCACCTTCGAGGCGGCGGTCGCCGCCCTCCCGTCCGGGGACGCGGCAGCCGGGGACACGGCAGCCGAGGAAGCGACAGCCGCTGAAGTGCTGCGGGTGATGGCGCGGGCCGCGCTGCTGGGCGCCAGGGGCAACTCCGGCACCATCCTCGCCGAGTATCTGCGCGGCATGGCGCAGGGCCTCGCGGACGGCACGGAGAGCGGCGGGGACGGCCAGGCGCTGGCCCGGGCGCTGCGCTGCGGGGCGAGTGCCGCGTACGCCGCTGTCGCGCACCCCGTCGAGGGCACGATGCTGACGGTGGCCGCCGCCGCAGCCGACGCCGCCGAGGCCGGCGGCGACCCCGCGGCGGCGGCGCACGAGGCGCTGGCCGCGACTCCCGGCAGACTGGCGGCCCTGGCCCGGGCCGGTGTGGTGGACGCGGGCGGGCTGGGCCTGACCGCGCTGCTGACGGCGCTGTGGGCGGCGCTGGGCCAGCCGGTCCCGGAGGAGCCGGCGACCGGTGCGGCAGTCGGGGCGAGCGTCACCGGGTGCCCCGTGCCCGCCCCCGCCCCGGGCGCGGCAGCCCCTCCTGCCGACGGGTCGCCGCAGACGCCCTTCCCCCCTCAGTTCGAGGTGATGTACCTCCTGGAGGCGGAGGACCCGAAGGCAGTCGGCGCGCTCCGGGCGCGGCTCGACCCGCTCGGCGACTCCCTGGTCATCGGCGGTGGCGAGGGGCTGTGGAGCGTGCACGTCCACGTGGCCGACGCCGGAGCCGCCGTCGAGGCGGGCCTGGCGGCGGGCCGTCCGTACCGCATCCGCATCACCCACCTGCCGGCGGACGACCACGGCACCGAGGAAGGCACCGAGGCCGGCACCGAGGAACGCTCGCGGGACGGTTCCGGAGACGGCACGGGCGGCGGCTCGGCAAGGGGAGCCCAGAGCGGTGTTCGCGAAGAGGCGGTGGAGCCGACGGCGCCCGGACCGGCCGGTCGGGGGCGGGCCGTCGTCGCCGTCGTACCGGGGGAGGGGCTGGCCGCGCTGTGCCGACAGGCGGGCGCCGGCGTGCTGCAGGTGTCCGAGGCCACCCGCGGGGACGCGCTGGTCGCGGCCGTGCGGGCGACGGGTGCCGCGGAGGTGGCGCTGCTGCCCAACGACACCGAGCTCCACCCGGTGGCGGCGCGCGCGGCCGACGCGGTACGCGCGGCGGGCATCAGATGCGCCGTGATCCCCACCCGCGCCGCCGTCCAGGGGCTCGCGGCGCTGGCCGTGCACCAGCCCGACCGCCGCTTCGACGAGGACGTCGTCACCATGACCTCGGCGGCCGGAGCCACCCGGTACGGCGAAGTGACCGTCGCGGAGCGGCAGTCGTGGACGACAGCGGGTGTCTGCCAGGCCGGGGACGTGCTCGGACTCGTGGAGGGCGATGTCGCCCTGATCGGCAACGAGACCGTGCGGGTCGCGACGGACGTGCTCGCCCGGATGCTGGCGGCCGGCGGCGAGCTGGTCACCCTCGTCCTGGGTGCGGACGCGCCCGAGGGGCTGGCCGCGGCCCTGGAGCACCATGTGCGCAGCTGCCATCTCGCCGTCGACACGGTCGTCTACGAGGGACGGCAGCAGGAGGCGCAGCTGCTCATCGGCGTCGAATGACGACCGCGTGGAGCGGCATCCGGGACCCATCGGCCGATCGGACCGGCCTCTCCTGGCGAGTGACACGGGCACTGTCACACGTGTCCGGCAGGATGGGACCGTGCCCTCGACTGAAACCACGCGAAGCGAACCCCTCCAGGAGCCGCTGAAGGCGCTGCTCGGCGGAAACACCGCGAAGGTGATGTCCGAGCACCTCGGGCTGCGTACGGTCGGCGATCTGCTGCACCACTACCCGCGCCGGTACGCCGAGCGCGGCGAGTTGACGCGGCTGGCCGAGCTGCCGCTGGACGAGCACGTCACCGTCGTCGCCCGGGTCCACGACGCGCGCGTGCACAAGTTCAACCGGGGCAAGGGCCAGCGCCTGGAGGTCACGCTCACCGACGGCAGCGGGCGGCTCCAGATCGTCTTCTTCGGCCGCTCGGTCCACTTCCACCAGCGGCAACTGCTGCCCGGCAAGCGCGGCATGTTCGCCGGCAAGGTGGGAGTCTTCAACCGCAAGCTCCAGCTGTCCCACCCGGACTACAAGCTCTTGGACGAGGACAGCGACCAGCAGGCCGTCGAACAGTTCGCCGGGGCGCTGCTGCCGCTGTACCCGGCGTGCAAGCAGCTCTCGTCCTGGAGCATCGAGCAGTCGGTCGGCATGGTGCTCAACGCGCTGCAGGCCACCGACTGGCGCGGGCTGACCGATCCGCTGCCGGACGCGCTGCGCGAGCAGCGCGGACTCGTCGACCTCCCCGAGGCGTTCGAGAAGATCCACCGGCCACGCAGCAAGGCGGACATCGCCGAGGCCCGCGACCGGCTCAAGTGGGACGAGGCATTCGTCCTGCAGGTCGCCCTCGCCCGGCGGCGGGCCAAGGAGACGGAACTGCCCGCGGTGCCGCGCCGCCCGGTCTCCGGCGGACTGCTGGACGCGTTCGACGCGCGACTGCCGTTCACCCTCACCGAGGGGCAGCGGGAGGTCAGTCGGGAGATCTTCGCCGACCTGGCCACCGAGCACCCCATGCACCGGCTCCTGCAGGGCGAGGTGGGATCCGGCAAGACGATGGTGGCACTGCGGGCCATGCTCGCCACCGTCGACGCGGGCGGGCAGGCGGCGATGCTCGCCCCCACCGAGGTGCTGGCACAGCAGCACCACCGGTCCATCACGGAGATGATGGGAGAACTGGCGGAGGGCGGGATGCTGGGCGGCGCCGAGCAGGGCACCAAAGTGGTGCTGCTGACCGGTTCGATGGGCGCGGCGGCCCGCCGTCGCGCGCTGCTGGACCTGGCGACGGGCGAGGCGGGCATCGTCGTGGGGACCCACGCGCTGATCGAGGACAAGGTCACCTTCCACGACCTGGGCCTGGTCGTGGTGGACGAGCAGCACCGCTTCGGCGTCGAGCAGCGCGACGCGCTGCGCTCCAAGGGCAAGCAACCCCCGCACCTGCTGGTGATGACGGCGACGCCCATTCCCCGGACCGTCGCCATGACGGTCTTCGGCGACCTGGAGACCTCCGTACTCGACCAACTGCCCGCCGGACGCTCCCCGATCGCCACCCACGTCGTGCCCGTCCGGGACAAGCCGCACTTCCTCGCCCGGGCCTGGGAGCGGGTGCGCGAGGAGACCGAGGCGGGGCACCAGACGTATGTGGTCTGCCCGCGGATCGGCGATCTCGACGACGAGCCGGGAGGGCCGGCCAAGGGCGCGGGCGGGAGGCGGCGGCCCGCCGAGAACCCCGAGAACCCCGAGAACGCCGAGGAGACCGAGGAGGCGGCCGGCCTTCTGGCGGAAGCCCCCGACGAGGGGGCCGACAGCGAGGAGAAGCGCCCGCCGCTGGCCGTCCTGGACATCGCCGAGCAGCTGGCGTCCGGCCCGCTCGCCGGTCTGCGGGTGGAGCCCCTGCACGGGAGGATGCAGCCGGAGGGGAAGGACGAGGTGATGCGGCGGTTCGCCGCGGGCGAGGTCGATGTGCTGGTGGCCACCACGGTCATCGAGGTCGGTGTGAACGTGCCCAACGCGACCGGCATGGTGATCATGGATGCGGACCGCTTCGGCGTCTCGCAGCTGCACCAGTTGCGCGGCCGCGTCGGCCGGGGCTCGGCACCGGGCCTGTGCCTGCTGGTGACGGACATGCCGCAGGAGAGCCCCGCGCGGGCCCGGCTGGAGGCGGTCGCCGCCACGCTGGACGGCTTCGAGTTGTCCCGTATCGACCTCGAACAGCGCCGGGAGGGCGATGTGCTGGGCCAGGCGCAGTCCGGGGTGCGGTCCTCGCTGCGGATGCTCGCCGTCATCGAGGACGAGGAGGTCATCGCCGAGGCCCGGGACGAGGCCACGGCCCTGGTCGCCGCCGACCCGGAGCTGGAGCAGCACCCCGAGTTGCGCACGGCGCTGGACGCCCTGCTGGACGAGGAGCGCGAGGAGTACCTCGACAAGGGCTGAGGGGGCTGTTGCGGACAACGGCTGATCCGGGCCCCCACCGACCCCGCCCTTGCATGGGATCCTGATGTCCGAGCACCCACCCCACACAGAGGATCCGCACCCATGACCCGCGTCATCGCCGGAGCCGCAGGCGGGCGACGGCTGGCCGTTCCGCCGGGCACCGGTACCCGCCCCACCTCCGACCGGGCCCGCGAGGGCCTGTTCTCCAGCTGGGAGTCCCAGTTGGGGGGCGCCGCCGGCTGGCAGGGCCTGCGTGTGCTGGACCTGTACGCCGGCTCCGGCGCCGTCGGACTGGAGGCGCTGTCGAGGGGCGCGGCCCGCACGCTTCTCGTCGAGACGGATCCGCGTGCCGTGCGCACCATCAAGGAGAACGTGCGCGCCGTCGGCCTGTCCGGTGCCGAGGTGCGCTCGGGCAAGGCCTCCCAGATCCTCGCGGGGGAGCCGCCCGAGCACCCGTTCGACCTTGTCTTTCTCGATCCTCCGTATGCGGTCACCGACGACGAACTGCGGGAGACACTCCTCACACTCCGTGCGAAGGACTGGCTGGCACCCGGTGCCTTGGCCACCGTGGAGCGCAGCACCAGGGGCGGTGATTTCCGCTGGCCGGAGGGTTTCGAGGGGCTCAGATCCCGTCGCTACGGCGAGGGAACGCTTTGGTACGGTCGCGCCGCCGCGCGGGAAGTTACTCCCGCGTCATGCTGAGATCACCTGAGGTGGGGCCCGGTGCCCGCCGTGAGGAGAGCGAGGAAGTGCCAGTGCGCCGCGCAGTCTGCCCGGGGTCCTTCGACCCCATCACCAATGGCCACCTCGACATCATCGACCGTGCCTCCCGGCTGTACGACACGGTGTACGTCGCCGTGATGATCAACAAGTCCAAGAAGGGCCTCTTCACGGTCGACGAGCGCATCGACCTGATCCGCGAGGTGACCGAGGACTTCGGGAACGTCCAGGTGGAGGCGTTCCACGGGCTGTTGGTCGACTTCTGCAAGGACCGCGACATCCCGGCCATCGTCAAGGGGCTGCGCGCCGTCAGCGACTTCGACTACGAGTTGCAAATGGCACAGATGAACAACGGCCTCTCCGGCGTCGAGACGCTGTTCGTCCCGACCAACCCCACCTACAGCTTCCTGTCCTCCAGTCTGGTCAAGGAGGTCGCCACCTGGGGCGGCGACGTCTCCCACCTGGTGCCCGAAGCCGTCGACCGCGCACTGGCCGAACGTCTCACAACGCCCTGACCTGCCCGGATTCGTCGGCTTCCGGGAAGGAGTAACGGGCCCGCGCCCACGGGCCGTACAGTCACCTGCGTGGACGTACAGCAGAAACTCGACGAGATCGTGGCGACCGTCGACGGCGCCCGCTCGATGCCCATGTCCGCCTCCTGCGTGGTCAACCGGTCCGAGCTGCTCGCCATGCTCGAGGAAGTGCGCCAGGCCCTGCCCGGATCGCTCGCCGAGGCGCGCGAGGTGATCGGCGGTCGCGAGCAGGTCGTGGCCGAGGCCCACCAGGAGGCGCAACGCATCATCGAGGCGGCCCAGGCAGAGCGCGCCGCACTGGTGTCCGGCACCGAAGTGGCCCGGCGTGCCCAGGAGGAGGCCGACCGCATCCTCGCCGAGGCCCGCCGGGAGGCGGGCGAGATCCGGGTCGAGGCGGACGACTACGTCGACAGCAAGCTGGCCAACTTCGAGGCGGTGCTCTCCAAGACCATCGGCTCCATCGAGCGGGGTCGGGAGAAGCTGCTGGGCAGCGGGCCCGGTGCCGAGGAGTGGCACGAGGAGTACGCCCACGAGGCCCCCGAGCGCACGGGTGACCCGCGGGAGCTGCAGCGCCGCGCCGACAGCTATGTCGAGGCCCGGCTCGGCTCCGTCTCGGCGGTGCTCGCCAAGACGCTGGAGGCCGTGGGGCGGGGCCGCCTCAAGCTGCGCGGCCAGGAGCCGATCGACGAGCTGGCGGCCCATATGGCGGCGCAGGACGGCGCCGAGGGCTACACGGCGCACACCAGCGACGCGGACTATCTCGCCGGGCTCGCGCACACCGAGCCGACCGCACAGGCACCGCACGGGGAGCAGCTGCCCCAGCCGCCCGCCCAGCCGCCGCACGTCCCCCCGCAGCCGCAGAGCCAGCCGGTCGCCGCCGACCCCTACTACGGTCAGCAGCAGATGCCCTACGACGGCGGTCAGCAGCAGCACGATCCGTACGCGTACGCCCAGGCCCAGCAGCAGGCGCAGCAGGAGGCCTACTACGCGCAGCAGCAGCACGACCCGTACGGCTACGGTCAGCAGCAGGACGCGTACTACCAGCAGCAGCACCAGCAGCACTACCAGACGCAGCAACAGCATCAGCAACAGTCGCACGCGCAGCTGGACGAGACCAGCCTCTTCGACACCAGCATGATCGACATCGACCAGCTCAGGGCGTACGAGCAGCGGCACGGTCAGGGCGGCTGAGCAGCAGGGCCGGGCCCGGTGTCACCCGGTGCGGGTGTCACCCGGGCGCGGATTGGGTCATGGGGGAGCCGTCAAGTATCCTGTCTCTTCGGCCGTGAGTACGTGCGGCCCCAGCCCCACCCGTAGAAAGCAGGAAGCCCTGAACGCCCCCCTCGACCACCGCGCTCCTCTCGTGTTCGACACACGCGAGCTGGGGCGGCGTCCTGGTGCGATGAAGCGGCTCTCCCGCGAGGTGGAGTCCCCCGGTGACCTCGGTATCGAATTCATCAAGGTTCCCGACGGGGCGACGATCGAGCTGGACCTCCGTCTGGAGTCGGTCATGGAGGGGGTACTCGTCACGGGTACCGCCCGTGCGCCGTTGACGGGGGAGTGCGTAAGGTGTCTGGAGCCGCTCGACCAGCGAGTCGAAGCGGACTTCCAGGAGATGTTCTCCTACCCCGACGCCGACGACCGGGGCCGCCCTGTGGCGGAGCCCGGCGACGACGAGGAGGCCGAGGACACACTCTTCCTCGAGGGCGACCTGTTCGACCTCGAACCCGTGCTGCGGGACGCGGTGGTGCTCGCACTGCCGCTGCAGCCGGTGTGCCGCGAGGACTGCCCCGGCCTGTGCCCCGAATGCGGGGCCAAGCTGGCGGACGACCCCGACCACGGGCACGAAGACGCCGTCGACATCAGGTGGGCGGCACTGCAGGGACTCGCCGAGACCATGACGGACGGCGAGAAGGAAAACGAGCCCCGCGCCGACGGGGATGACTCACAGGAGAAGTAGCCGTGGCTGTTCCGAAGCGGAAGATGTCGCGCAGCAACACGCGCCACCGCCGGTCGCAGTGGAAGGCTGCGGTCCCCACCCTGGTGAAGTGCGAGCGTTGCCGCGAGCCGAAGCAGCAGCACATCGCGTGCCCGAGCTGCGGCACCTACAACAAGCGCCAGGTCCTCGAGGTCTGATCGGCGGGTGACAGGCTTCATGTCCAACGCCGGCACTCCTCAGAACCCCGCTCCCGGGAAGGGAGGAGATTCTGCGGAGCTGGTGGACGCGGCCTCGTCCCACGCGATTCTGGAAGGGCGGCTCGGTTACCGACTGGAGTCCGCCCTTCTGGTGCGTGCACTGACGCACCGCAGCTACGCGTACGAGAACGGCGGTTTGCCCACCAACGAGCGCTTGGAGTTCCTCGGTGACTCGGTCCTCGGACTCGTCGTCACCGACACTCTCTACCGCATGCATCCGGACCTTCCGGAGGGCCAGCTCGCCAAGCTGCGGGCGGCGGTGGTCAACTCGCGTGCCCTCGCGGGTGTGGCCCGAGGTCTCGACCTGGGCGCCTTCATCCGCCTCGGCAGGGGCGAGGAGGGCACCGGCGGCCGGGACAAGGCGTCGATCCTCGCCGACACGCTGGAAGCGGTCATCGGGGCCGTCTACCTCGACCAGGGCCTGGAAGCCGCCTCCGAACTGGTGCACCGTCTGTTCGACCCGCTCATCGAGCGCTCCTCCAACCTCGGCGCCGGTCTCGACTGGAAGACGAGCCTTCAGGAGCTGACGGCCGCGGAAGGGCTCGGCGTCCCGGAATACCTGGTCTCCGAGACGGGTCCCGACCACGAGAAGACCTTCACGGCTGCTGCCCGCGTCGGTGGTGTCGCGTACGGCACCGGCACAGGACGCAGCAAGAAGGAGGCGGAGCAGCAGGCCGCCGAGACCGCCTGGCGCGCCATCTCCGCCCGCAGCGAGGCCGCGGCGGACAGCGTCCAGGCCGACAAGAGCGCGCTGACCGGGAAGGGCGCCGAGGCTGACAAGGGGGCACCGGCCGAGAAGAGTGGTGCCGCGGGGCCGTCCGCGCCGGACGCCCAGTCCAGCGAGCCCGCCGGGGCCGGCGAGGGCACCACGGCGTCCCGCTGACCCCACCCGCACCCCACC
This sequence comes from Streptomyces sp. B15, assembly GCF_018070605.1. Lineage (NCBI taxonomy): Bacteria > Bacillati > Actinomycetota > Actinomycetes > Kitasatosporales > Streptomycetaceae > Streptomyces > Streptomyces sp. B15. The sequence goes on along the minus strand of NZ_JAGPXJ010000014.1, from coordinate 58,287 downwards.
CGCACCCGCATCGGCCGCCCCCTCCCGGGGGCGGCCGTGGTGCTGGCGGCCCCGAGCAGGCGGGGCCCTGTCCCATGAGGAGTCCCGTGCCCGAACTGCCGGAAGTCGAGGTCGTCCGCCGCGGACTGGAACGCTGGGCCGGTGGCCGCACCATCGCGGCCGCCGAGGTGCTCCATCCCCGCGCCATCCGCCGGCACGCGGCCGGACCGCTGGACTTCGCCGCGCGGCTGGGGGGCCGGCGCATCGGGGCCGCCCGGCGCCGCGGCAAATATCTGTGGCTGCCCGTTGAGGACGGCTCCCATGCCCTCCTGGCCCACCTCGGCATGAGCGGCCAGCTCCTGATACAGCCCTCCGGCATCCCCGACGAGCGGCATCTGCGCGTGAGGTTCACCTTCGAGGACACGGACGGCGGTGAGCTGCGCTTCGTCGACCAGCGCACCTTCGGCGGGCTCTCGCTCCACCCGGCCGCCGAGGACGGGCTGCCCGATGTGATCGCGCATATCGCCCGCGACCCGCTCGACCCCGCCTTCGACGAGGCGGCCTTCCACGCGGCCCTCCGCCGCCGCCGTACGACGATCAAGCGCGCCCTGCTGGACCAGTCGCTGATCAGCGGCGTGGGCAACATCTACGCCGACGAGGCGCTGTGGCGCTCCCGGCTGCACTACGACCGCCCCACGGCCACCTTGACCAGGGCGCGGACCACCGAGCTGGTCGGCCATGTGCGGGACGTGATGACCGCCGCGCTGGCCCAGGGCGGCACCAGCTTCGACAGCCTCTATGTGAACGTCAACGGCGAGTCCGGCTACTTCGAACGCTCGCTCGACGCCTATGGGCGCGAGGACGAGCCGTGCCGCCGCTGCGGCACCCCGATGCGCCGCAGCCCGTGGATGAACCGCTCCAGCTACTTCTGCCCCCGCTGCCAGCGCGCTCCCCGTCAGCGGTGAAGCCGAACGCTCCGGTTGCGGTCGGCCTCAGAAGCCGAAGTTCTGCGTCCACCAGGGGCCGCCCTCGGCGAAGTGCGCGCCGACGCCCAGCGTCCGGTAGTCGCAGTTGAGGATGTTGGCCCGATGGCCCGGGCTGCGCATCCACGAGTCCATGACCGAGCGCGCGTTGGCCTGGCCGCGCGCTATGTTCTCGCCACCCAGATCGTCTATGCCCGCGGCCTCGGCGCGGTCCCAGGGGCTCTTGCCGTCGGGGGAGGTGTGCGAGAAGAAGCCGCGCCGCGCCATGTCCTCGCTGTAGTTGCCGGCCAGTGTGGCGAGCCGGTCGTCCGCCTTGAGTGGTCGGCAGCCCGCCTTGGCGCGCTCCTGGTTGACCAGGGCGAGGACCTCGCTCTCGGCGGCGGACTCCTGGGCGCCGGCCGCGGTGCCGCCGCCACCGGCCCGGTCCGGCTCCGGCCGGCGATCGTCGCCCGAGCGGGAGCCGCGCTTGTCGTCCTGGGAGGCCTCGGGGGTCCTCGACGGCTGCTCGGAAGGGGTGGTCCTCGGCTTCTTCTCGGGGCGCGAGGTCTGCTGCGAGGGGGTCGCCCGGGGGTCGCCGCCCTTCCGGCCCTCCTCGGGGGCGGTGGTGGAGGTCCGGTCGGAGGGGGTGGCGGATATCGGCGGAGAGGCGGGATCGCCGGTGCCGTCGGCCTGTACCCGGCCGTCCCGCGGACCGCCGAGCCCGCCCGGCGCCGGTATCAGACCCGAGGCGACGGCCACGGTCCCCATCGCGAGTGCGGCGGAGGCTCCCAGCAGTCCGGTCCGTACGGGGGTGGCCGCGCGTCTGCGGTGCCTGCTCGCGTGGTGCCGGGGCCCGGACTGCCGTTCGAAGGGCTCCGGCGCGGCGGCGGGAGTGGGGTTAGCGCGTCGATGGCGGCCCATCTGTGCTGTCCTCACATTGCTCGGCGATACGGCGTGACTCTTCCGTCCCCCTTCACGCCCGGGTGTGAGCGAGGTGTGAAGAGAGTTGCCGGGCAATGTACGGCATCCCCACGGGGCCTGATGTGCCCGCTCGGGAATTGTCCGGATACCGTGCACCCCATGGCTGCCATCAACCCGACCGACAGTACGGACGGAACGCCGCGTGAACAGCTGGGAGAACAACTGGGTGAACAGTTGTCCGAGCAGCTTGATCCGGTGCGCCCCGAGGAGCCCGCGCGGCTGACCGCCTGGGTCCGCGGCGAGGTGCAGGGCGTCGGCTTCCGCTGGTTCACCCGCGCGGCGGCGCTGCGGATCGGCCGGCTCGTCGGCTTCGCGCTCAACCTCGGTGACGGCCGGGTCCAGATCGTGGCGGAGGGCACCCGTGCCGACTGCGAGCAGTTGCTCGAGTGGCTGCGGGGCGGTGACACGCCCGGACACGTGGACGGCGTCACGGAGATCTGGGACACACCCAGAGGGGGGTATCGCGGCTTCGCGATCCGGTGATCCACAACGGTTGCCATTCGCGCCGTACCGTGCAAAGCTGCCGCAACGAGTGAGCGCTGTGGATCTTTCAGCCACCCCCGCGGACAGCCGTCTCCGGCGTCGGACGCCGTCGAGCCGAGGCAGGTCCGGGGGAGCGACGTGTGATCGTGTTGACCGTCAAACCATTTGGTGAGATCCTGAAACCCCGCGCACCTGAGTTGTTTGATCCAGCGAACCTTTAGCAAAAGTCCAGAGCAGACCCTCAACGGTGCGAATCCCTCACGACCCACCAAACCCACGGTCGGTCACTCAGTGTGGAGGACCATCCATCATGGCAAAGGCGCTTCTCGGTCACGTCGGCGGCTACGACCCCCGGGTGCTCGCCGAGATGCGACGGCTGCAGCAGCGTGTCCAGGACCTGGAATCCGAACTCGTACGGATGCAGGCCGAGAACGACGCTCTGTCCGCCGCCGCTCGGCACCGCGACCCGGTGTTCGAAGACATCGATGTGAAAACGGCCGAGCCTGCGCTGACCTGATCCGCGCCCGCCGGGCAGGACGGGCTGAGCAGGACAGCCGTACTCAGAAATCTCAAGGGACGCTTCGGCGTCCCTTAGTTTTTGCCGCCTCTCGTGTGCTCGCCTTCCGCTGTTCACGGAGTGTGTGCTCACCGTGGCGCGTTTCGTTACGTCTGATCTGCCCCCGCCCCCTCCTGGTGAAACCCCCGGACAAAACCCTTCCTGTCGCTTCGGGGCCGTCGGCGCGACATCCCCGGGCCAACCTCGGTAGGGTCCGGACGCGTGCACCTCAAGAGCCTGACACTGCGGGGGTTCAAGTCCTTCGCCTCCGCCACGACGCTGCGCTTCGAGCCCGGGATCACCTGCGTCGTCGGCCCCAACGGCTCCGGCAAGTCCAACGTGGTCGACGCCCTCTCCTGGGTGATGGGCGAGCAGGGCGCCAAGTCGCTGCGCGGCGGCAAGATGGAGGACGTCATCTTCGCCGGGACCACCGGACGCCCGCCGCTGGGCCGGGCCGAGGTCTCGCTGACCATCGACAACGCCGACGGCGCGCTGCCCATCGAGTACTCCGAAGTCACCATCACCCGGATCATGTTCCGCAACGGCGGCAGCGAGTACCAGATCAACGGCGACACCTGCCGGCTGCTCGACATCCAGGAGCTGCTCTCCGACTCCGGAATCGGCCGCGAGATGCACGTCATCGTCGGCCAGGGCCAGCTCGACGGCGTACTGCACGCCGACCCGACCGGGCGCCGGGCCTTCATCGAGGAGGCGGCGGGTGTCCTCAAGCACCGCAAGCGCAAGGAGAAGGCGCTGCGGAAGCTGGACGCCATGCAGGCCAACCTGGCCCGCGTCCAGGACCTCACCGACGAGCTGCGCCGCCAGCTCAAACCGCTCGGCCGACAGGCGGCCGTGGCCCGCAAGGCACAGGTCATCCAGGCGGATCTGCGTGACGCCCGGCTGCGGCTGCTCGCCGACGACCTCGTCTCGCTGCGCGAGGCGCTGCGCACCGAGGTGGCCGACGAGGCCGAACTCAAGCAGCGCAAACAGGCCGCGGAGACCGAGCTGAAGGAGGCGCTGCGCCGCGAGGCCGACCTGGAGCAGCAGGTCCGCACCCTCGCACCCCGGCTGGAGCGGGCCCAGCAGACCTGGTACGAGCTCTCCCAGCTGGCCGAGCGGGTGCGCGGCACCATCGGCCTGGCCGACCAGCGCGTCCAGCACGCCGCCGCGCCGCAGACCGAGGAGCGCAGGGGGCGCGACCCGGAGGAGATGGAGCGGGAGGCAGCCCGGATCCGAGAGCAGGAGGCCGAGCTGGAGGCGGCGCTGGAGGCCGCCACCACCGCGCTGGACGAGACCGTCGCACACCGGGCCGAGCTGGAGCGCGGGCTGGAGCAGGAGGAGCGCCGGTTGCGGGACGAGGCGCGTGCCCTCGCCGACCGCCGCGAAGGCCTCGAACGCCTGCGCGGCAAGGCCGGGGCCGCACGCAGCCGCGTCGCCTCGGCCCAGTCCGAGATCGACCGCCTCGCCGCCGCACGCGACGACGCCCTCCGGCGCGCGGAACAGGCCCAGGAGGAGTACGAGGCACTGCGCGGTGAGGTCGACGGCCTCGACGCGGGCGACGAACAGCTGGCGGACCGCCATGAACAGGCCAAGCGTCAACTCGCCGAGGTCGAGGCCGCCTTCAGCGCCGCCCGCGAGGCCTTCACCGAGGCCGAACGCGAACGCGCCGCGACCTCGGCCCGGCACGACGCCCTCGCCCTCAACCTCCGGCGCAAGGACGGCACGGCGGCGCTGCTGGCCGCCAAGGACCGCCTCACCGGTCTGCTCGGCCCGGCGGCCGTACTGCTGACCGTGACGCCGGGCTACGAGGTGCCGTTAGCGGCCGCGCGGGGGGCGGCCGCCGACGCGGTGGCCGTCACGGATCTGGCCACCGCCACCGAGGCCTTGCGCCTGCTGCGCAAGGAGGACGGCGGCCGGGCGACCTTGCTGGTGGCCGCCGATGCGGGAGGCGCCCGCCCGGCAGCCGGCAACGGCGCCGCGCCCGCGCCGGGCACCTCGGCGACCGCCCTGGTGGCGGCGCCGGAGCAGCTCCGCCCCGCCCTGGGCCGGCTGCTCGCCGACACCGTGGTGGTCGACACCTTGGAGACGGCCGAGGAGGTCGTCAAGCGGCACCCGGGTACCACCGCGGTCACCGCCGAAGGCGACCTGCTGTCCGCGCACCGTGTCACCGGCGGCTCGGAGGGCGCGCCCTCCCTGCTGGAGGCGCAGGCAGCGGTGGATGAGGCAGCGGCCAAGCTCACCGAGCTGGAAAGCCGCTGCGAACGCCTCAAGGAGGAGCAGGCCCGGGCCAAGGAGGCCCGCAGGACGGCGGCGGCCGAGGTCGAGGACCTGGCCCGGCGGCGCAGCAGCGCGGAGCGGGAGAAGTCCCGTGTCGCAGGCCGCGTCGGCACCCTCGAAGGCCAGGCCCGCGCGGCCCGGGGCGAGGCCGAGCGCGCCGCTGCGGCGGTCACCAAGGCGCAGGAGGCGCTCTCGAAAGCCCGTCAGGAGGCCGACGAGCTGGCCGAGAGCCTGGCCGCCGCCGAGGAGGCCCAGGAGACGGAGGGCGCGGACGACCCGGACACCTCCGTTCGCGACCGTCTGGCCGCCGACGGCGCCAACGCGCGCCAGACCGAGATGGAGGCCCGTCTCCAGGTCCGTACGCACGAGGAGCGGGTCAAGGCGATCGCCGGCCGGGCCGACGCCCTCGACCGGGGAGCCCGCGCCGAGCGGGAGGCCCGCGCCCGTGCCGAGGAGCGCCGGGCGCGGCTGCGCCACGAGGCGGAGGTCGCGCAGGCCGTGGCCGACGGCTCCCGGCAGCTGCTCGCCCATGTCGAGGCGTCACTGCAGCGCGCCCGCGAGGAGCGGGAAGGGATCGAGCGGGCCAAGGCCGAGCGTGAGCAGGCGCTGGCCGACGAGCGCAGCCAGGGCCGCGTGCTCAAGGACGAGTTGGACAAGCTGACCGACTCGGTGCACCGGGGCGAGGTGCTCGGCGCGGAGAAGCGGATGCGCATCGAGCAACTGGAGACCAAGGCACTGGAGGAGCTGGGTGTGGAGCCGGCGGGGCTGATCCGGGACTACGGCCCCGATCAGTTGGTGCCGCCGTCCGTGACGGCCGAGGGCGAGGAGCCGTCCGAGGGGGGCTCCGAGGGCAGATCGGCCGCGGCCGGGCACTCGCACAGCGAGCCGGTGCCGTTCGTCCGCGCGGAGCAGGAGAAGCGGCTCAAGGCGGCCGAGCGCGCCTACCAGAAGCTGGGGAAGATCAATCCGCTGGCGCTGGAGGAGTTCGCGGCGCTGGAGGAGCGGCACCAGTTCCTCAGCGAGCAGCTGGAGGACCTCAAGAAGACCCGCGCGGACCTCCTCCAGGTCGTCAAGGAGGTGGACGAGCGCGTCGAGCAGGTCTTCACGGAGGCGTACCACGACACGGCTCGCGAGTTCGAGGGCGTCTTCTCCCGGCTCTTCCCGGGCGGCGAGGGGCGGCTGGTGCTCACCGACCCCGACTCCATGCTGACCACGGGGGTCGATGTGGAGGCCAGGCCGCCCGGCAAGAAGGTCAAGCGGCTCTCGCTGCTCTCCGGCGGTGAGCGGTCGCTGACGGCTGTCGCGCTGCTGGTGTCGATCTTCAAGGCACGGCCCAGCCCGTTCTATGTGATGGACGAGGTCGAGGCGGCCCTCGACGACACCAACCTCCAGCGGCTCATCCGGATCATGGAGGAGCTCAAGGACAGCTCCCAACTGATCGTGATCACCCATCAGAAGCGCACGATGGAGGTCGCCGACGCGCTCTACGGCGTCTCGATGCAGGGCGACGGCGTCTCCAAGGTGATCAGCCAGCGCCTCTCCTGAGGCGGCCCGAAGCGGCCCGCAGCGGTCCCGGTCCGGCTCCACTCCGACTGCTTCACTTCACAAGTCGAACGATGATCGCCTGTTGTGTGCTCTGAGTCGCAGAAGCTGACCTATTGACTTCATGAATTGAAGATTTACAGTCTGAGAGGCCACCGTTAAGTCTGAGGCCAGCGCGCTTCCCCCGCGCAGGCCCGTCTTCGACCCTTTGACGGTGGTGTCCCCGCCCGGCACTGTCGCCGGGGTACCTCAGGAGAAGAACGTGACCAGCACAGCGCAGGAAGCGCCGCAGACGCCGCAGCCGCGGCCAGGCACCGGAGCGCACACCGCGCCCCTCGGCCGTGTCGTCTTCATCACCGCCGCAGCCGCCATGGGCGGCTTCCTCTTCGGCTACGACAGCTCAGTGATCAACGGAGCGGTGGAGGCGATCCGCGGTCGCTTCGACGTCGGTTCCGCCATGCTGGCGCAGGTCATCGCCGCCGCCTTGATCGGCAGCGCGATCGGTGCCGCCGTCGCCGGCCGGATAGCCGACCGGATAGGCCGCATCCAGGTCATGCGGCTGGCCGCCGTCCTCTTCGTCGTCAGCGCCGTCGGCTCGGCCCTGCCCTTCGCGCTGTGGGACCTGGCGATGTGGCGGGTGCTGGGCGGCATCGCCATCGGTATGGCCTCCGTCATCGGCCCGGCCTACATCGCCGAGGTCTCCCCGCCCGCCTACCGCGGCCGGCTCGCCTCCTTCCAGCAGGGCGCCATCGTCCTCGGCATCGCCGTCTCACAGCTGGTCAACTGGGGCATCCTCAACCTCGCCGACGGCAAGCAGCGCGGCGATGTCGCCGGCCTGGAGGCCTGGCAGTGGATGCTCGGCATCATGGTGATCCCCGCGGTCGGCTACTTCCTGCTCTCCTTCGCCATCCCCGAGTCCCCGCGCTTCTTGATCTCGGTCGGCCGCCAGGACAAGGCCCGCGAGGTGCTGGCCGGTGTCGAGGGCGAGCACAAGGGCATCGACGCGCGGATCGGCGAGATCGAGACGGCCATGCGCAGCGAGCACAAGTCCACCTTCCGGGACCTGCTCGGCGGTCGCTTCGGCCTGCTGCCCATCGTCTGGGTCGGTATCGGCCTGTCGGTCTTCCAGCAGCTCGTCGGCATCAACGTCGTTTTCTACTACTCCTCGACGCTGTGGCAGTCGGTGGGGATCAACCCCGAGAGCTCCTTCTTCTACTCCTTCACGACCTCGATCGTGAACATCATCGGCACCGTCATCGCCATGCTCTTCGTCGACCGGATCGGCCGGAAGCCGCTGGCGCTGATCGGCTCGGTCGGTATGACCCTCTCGCTGGCTTCGGTCGCCTGGGCGTTCTCCGCCAAGACCGGCTCCGGCGACAACGTCTCGCTGCCGGACGCACAGGGCGTCGTCGCCCTGGTCGGCGCGCACACCTTCACGCTGTTCTTCGCCCTCTCCTGGGGCGTGGTCGTCTGGGTGCTGCTCGGCGAGATCTTCCCGAACAAGATCCGCGCCGCCGCGCTCGGTGTCGCCGCCTCCGCGCAGTGGGTCGCCAACTGGGCCATCACGGCCAGCTTCCCCAGCCTGTCGGAGTGGAACCTGTCCGCCACCTACGTCGGCTACACGGTCTTCGCCCTGCTCTCCATTCCGTTCATCCTCAAGTGGGTGCCGGAGCCGAAGGGCAAGGCGTTGGAGGAGATGGGCTAGCCCCCCCCGCCGCCCACTCCTCGTACGGCGCTGCCCCGGCTCCTTCGCCAGGAGCCGGGGCAGCGGGCTGTGCGGGCCCCGGCCCGGGAGCGGCAGCCGTTCAGCCGTCGAGCCCCTTCAGCCGGGGCATGACCTCCTCCACCAGCAGCCGCAGCGACCGCCGGCCCTCTTCCACCGGCATCCCGCCGCACAGCGGATGCAGCAGCACCTGCCGCGCCCCGGCGGGCTGCCGCTCCACCACCGCCAGGCACTCGTCCGGGGTGACGAAGCGGTAGACGCCCTCCGCGCGCAGCTCCGCCACCGTGGTGGCCTGCGCCCGCATCGCCGAGTGCACATCCGGCGTCTGCCAGGCGGCGTACCGGCGCGCCTCGTACAGGAAGTGCTCCCCCAGCTCGGCCCAGGCCCGGTCCGGGTCGTCGGTCAGATGGACGACGGGCAGCTCCGGCGGCGGCATCACACACAGCGGGGCGCCGCCCGCCGCCGCACAGCGCTCCTCGTAGTAGCGCTCGAGCTGCGGCAGGTGCGCGGGGAGGAACAGCGGCAGCCCCAGCCGCGCGGCACGGCGTGCGGCGGGACGCGAGCTGCCGCCGACGAACAGCGGCGGATGCGGACTGCTGTACGGGCGCGGGGTGACGCGCACCGTACGGCCCCGGTAGCTGAACGGCTCGCCCGTCCAGGCGGCCAGCAGCGTCTCCAGGACCTCGTCCTGCAGGGCGCCGCGCCGGGAGAAGTCCCGTCCCAGGGCCGCGTACTCCTCCGGGCGGTAGCCGATTCCCGCCACCGTGACCAGTCGCCCTCCACTGGCCAGGTCGAGCACCGCGATGTCCTCCGCCAGCCGTACCGGGTCGTACAGCGGCGCCAGGATGGCGCAGGCCGTCACGAGCGTGGTGCGCGTACGCCCCAGGAAGGCGCCCGCGAGAGCCAGCGGCGAGGGCAGCCAGCCGTCCGGCACACCGTGGTGCTCCTCGACGATGAGAGAGGTCACACCGTGCTCGTCGGCGTAGCCGGCCATCTCCAGCGCCGCCCGATACCGGTCCACCGGCCGCTCGGCCGACTCCGCTGGTCCCGGCGGCTGTTCGGGCTGGACGAGGTTGAAGCGGACACTTGTCGTCACGGTCACGAGGACTCCCACCCGGCAGACGGCAATGGCGAGTGCCGGACCGTAGCCCAGCGCGCGCGAAGAGGGAATGGCGGCGAAGCGTTGACGGTGGTCGATACTGGAGCCGCTATGGAAATCGTCATCCTTGTAGTAGTCATCGCTGTGATCGCGCTCGTCGCGATCAGCGGGCTCGTGGTCACCGGCCGCAGGAAGAAGGCGGCCGAGACCCAGCAGCCCGGCACCTCCGAGAGCACTACCGAAGCCCCCACCCGCACTGTCGAACCGAAGGTCGGAGAGGAGGCGGAGGCCCCGCCCGAAGGGGCCCGCCGCACGATCGAGGAGGTCGGCCTTCCCGAGGCCGAGGAGGCGGAGGCCGAGGCACCCGCCACCGCGGAGGCGGCCACGGCCGCGCCGGAGATCGAGACCCCGGCCCCGACCGCCGGCCGGCTGGTGCGGCTGCGCGACCGGCTCTCCCGCTCCCAGAACTCCCTCGGCAAGGGCCTGCTGACCCTGCTGTCCCGGGAGCACCTGGACGAGGAGACCTGGGAGGAGGTCGAGGACACCCTGCTGACGGCCGATGTCGGCGTCGGCCCCACCCAGGAACTGGTCGAGCAGCTGCGTGAGCGGGTCAAGGTGCTCGGCACCCGCACCCCCGACGAGCTGCGCGGTCTGCTCCGCGAGGAGCTGCTCAAGCTGGTCGGCACCGACCTGGACCGCACGGTGCACACCGAGCCGGGCGCAGAGGCGGCCGCCGTCGACCGTCCGGGCGTGGTGCTCGTCGTCGGCGTCAACGGCACCGGCAAGACCACCACCACCGGCAAGCTCGCCCGGGTGCTGGTGGCCGACGGCAAGTCGGTCGTGCTCGGCGCGGCCGACACCTTCCGCGCCGCCGCCGCCGACCAGCTGGAGACCTGGGGCACCCGGGTGGGCGCTCGTACGGTCCGCGGCCCGGAGGCCGGCGACCCCGCTTCGGTCGCGTTCGACGCGGTCAAGCAGGGCACCGAGGCCGGCGCCGATGTGGTGCTGATCGACACGGCGGGCCGGCTGCACACCAAGACCGGTCTCATGGACGAGCTGGGCAAGGTCAAGCGCGTCGTCGAGAAGCAGGGCCCGGTGGACGAGGTGCTGCTGGTGCTGGACGCCACCACCGGTCAGAACGGCCTGGTGCAGGCCAGGGTCTTCGCCGAGGTCGTGGACATCACCGGCATCGTCCTCACCAAGCTGGACGGCACCGCCAAGGGCGGCATCGTCGTCGCCGTCCAGCGCGAGCTCGGCGTGCCGGTCAAGCTCGTCGGGCTCGGCGAGGGCGCCGACGATCTGGCGCCCTTCGAACCGGAGGCGTTCGTGGACGCGCTGGTGCGGGAGGCCTGAGGCCGAACGCCGCCGTCGCGGCGGTACCTGTTCCGCCGCGACGGCGGCCCACCACGGCGGTGCGCCGCAGGCGGCCGCTCGCCGGCGGGGAGCCGGACGCGCGGCCGATTCACCGGACGGCGGCTGCCCGGTGGCACACGTACGCCAGCGTGCCCAGCAGCAGCCGGGCCTGCGGGGGGCGCCCCGAGGCCTCCAGGGTGGGCGGCCGCAGCCACCGCACGGCGCCCAGACCGGCGAGGTCGGACGGCGGCGCGGTGATGTGCTCGCCCTCGCCCCTGCCGCGCAGGTCGAGGCCGGCGTCGTCCCAGCCCATCCGGTAGAGCAGCTCCGGAAGTTCGGCCGCCGCACCCGGGGCGACCAGGAACCAGGCCCGCCCGTGCGGTGTCGCGGCCACCGGACCCAGCGGTACCCCCATCCGCTCCAGCCGCACCAGTGCGCACCGGCCGACGTGCTCGGCGACCTCCAGCACATCGAAGGCGCGGCCCGTCGGGAGCAGCATGGCCGCCCCGGGAACCGCTGCCCAGGCGCGGGAGGCCTCGTCGAGGGTGGCACCCGCGGGAACCTCCAGGGAGGCGTCGAGCGGATGGTCACCGGGGGAGGGGCAGGCGCTCGCGCCGCAGGAGCAGGCGACACGGCCGCCCGGGCGGATGGCGCGGGCGCCGGGGATCACGTCCCAGCCCCACAGGCTGGTGTACTCCGCGACAGTGGTGCACACCTGGGCGCGTTCGCGCCTGCGTGCGCCGGGCCGCAGCTCGCGGATCTCGCGGATGCCGCTGAGACCGCTGATGGCGCCGATCGTGAAGCCCATGCTCACTCCAACGGGTCCCGAATGCTTATGGTTACGGCGTCGTTGCGCACAGTGACGAAGAGATGGTGGCGGTCGGACTCCTGGGCGAGGACAGGGGAATGGGGTGCCTCTCCGTGGAGTTTGCTTCCCAGGTGTCAAGTCAAGCGCCTCCGAGCGCTTCAGGGTTCATCCGAAGGGGTGGCGAATGGTGGCGATTCTGCAATTACGCTCGCCTGGGTCGTGATCGTAGGATTACTTTCGGTACACACAACGGAGAGAGCGCGGCGGCGGACTATGCCTCAGGCATGGCGGGGTCGAGGGTGCGGGCGCGCGGGGCAACGCGGACCTGCCCGCTCCTGAGCGCGTCACCAAGGCGGGATGGGGGCGTTACCAGTGGCTGAGCGAGGCCAGGCGAGCAAGAGCCCGAACGAGCGGCTGGGCTCGTGGTTCATGCGCAGTGGCTGGTCCAAGGGCGAGCTGGCCCGCCAGGTGAACCGCCGGGCACGACAGCTGGGCGCACACCACATCAGTACCGACACCTCACGGGTGCGCCGCTGGCTGGACGGCGAGCAGCCCCGGGAGCCCATCCCCCGCATCCTCTCCGAGCTGTTCTCCGAGCGCTTCGGCTGCGTCGTCGCCGTCGAGGACCTCGGGCTGCGCCCCGCCCGGCAGTCCCCCGCGGCCTCCGGAGTCGACCTGCCCTGGGCCGGACCCCAGACCGTGGCGATGATCAGCGACTTCACCCGCAGCGATCTGATGCTGGGCCGCCGAGGCTTCCTGGGCACCTCGCTGTCCGTGTCCGCGGGCCCCGCCCTGATCGAGCCCATGCAGCGCTGGCTGGTGCCGGGCACCGGTCCCGAAGCCGGACTGCCCGGGGAGCAGCAGGCCTCCGCGGGCGGGCCCACCGTTCCCGCACCCCGGGACGGGCTGTACGGCGAGGCCGTACGCGGCGGCGGACAGGCCCCGTACGCGGGCCGTCGGCGGCAGGCGGCCGGCGCCGGTGCCGGGGGCGGAGAAGAGGGTGCCGGGCGCGGCGGTGGCGGGTTGCGGCGCGGGCCGCGGCTGTCCGCGCCGGAGCTGGAGCTGCTGGAGCAGACGACTCAGATGTTCCGCACCTGGGACGCACAGTGCGGGGGAGGGCTGCGCCGCAAGGCCGTCGTCGGACAGCTGCACGAAGTCACCGACCTGCTGCAGGAGCGGCCCGACGAGCCCGTCCGGCGCCGCCTGTTCCGTGTCACGGCGGAGCTGTCCGAACTGGCGGGGTGGATGAGCTACGACATCGGGCTGCAGCCCACCGCGCAGAAGTACTTCGTCCTGGCGCTGCACGCCGCCAAGGAGGCCGGTGACCGGCCCCTCGGCTCGTACGTGCTCAGCAAGATGGGCCGTCAGATGATCCATCTGGGCCGCCCCGAGGACGCGCTGGAGCTGGTGCACCTCGCGCAGTACGGCAGCCGGGAGGGCGCCACCCCCCGCACTCAGGCGATGCTCTACGCGATGGAGGCCCGCGCCTACGCCAACATGGGCCAGCCCGGCAAGTGCAAGCGCGCGGTGCGGATGGCCGAGGAGACGTTCTCCGACATCGACCCCTCGGACGCCGACCCCGACTGGATCCGGTTCTTCTCCGAGGCCGAGCTGTACGCGGAGAACGCGCACTCCTACCGTGATCTGGCCTACTCCTCCGGCCGCAGCCCCACCTACGCCTCACTGGCACGGCCGGCGATGGAACGCGCCGTCGAGCTGTTCGCGCAGGAGGCCCGTGAGGAGGAGGGCGGCGGCCACCAGCGCTCCTACGCGCTCAACCTGATCGGGATGGCCAGCGTGCACCTGCTGCAGCGCGAGCCCGAAGGGTGTGTGGCGCGGGCGAGCGAGGCCCTCGGCGTCGCCAAGCGGCTGCGCTCGGAACGGGTCAACAACCGGCTGCGCCGGACCACGGCCGGTGCCGTGCGCGAGTTCGGTGAGCTCGCGGACGTGGTGCAGCTGAGCGAGCGGCTCCGGGTCGAGCTGACCGACAGCGAGGCCGTCGCGGGCTGAGCCCGGGCCTCCGGGACCTCGGGGTTTCTGCGCCGCGCGCCTTCCCCCGCCGACATCGCCGGTACGGGTCCGGCCATGGGATACGGCGGGACCGGGCGCTCCGGACCCCGGCGAGTGGGCGCAGCGTACGCGCGTCACCGCGCGGAAGGCCCCGCTTCATCTGCGCGTAACACCGACGCGCCTCTTTTCACGGTGTCGAAACACCGGGGGGCGACGGGCGAAACCGGGCTTCGGAAACCTGGCATCCAGCCCGCCCTCCCCCGGCCTCGGCCGGGAGGTGCCCACCGGCCCGCCCGCAGGGTCGCGACCCGAGGAGACGTCCACATTGAACGGCGCGGATACCACTTTCGTCTTGGTCAGCGCGTTTTTGGTGATGGTGATGACGCCTGGCCTCGCCTTCTTCTACGGCGGCATGGTCCGGGTGAAGAGCGCCCTGAACATGCTGATGATGTCCTTCATCTCGCTGGCGATCGTCAGCGTGCTGTGGGTGCTCTACGGCTACTCGCTGGCCTTCGGCCCGGACACCGGCGGTGTGATCGGGAACCTGGACTTCATCGGCCTCAAGGGGATCTCGTCCGAGTCCCTGACCGAGAAGGGCGGCATCCCGGTCTTCGCCTTCGTCCTCTTCCAGATGATGTTCGCCATCATCACGCCGGCGCTGATGAGCGGCGCCCTCGCCGACCGCGTGAAGTTCAGCGCCTGGGCCGTGTTCCTCACCCTGTGGGTGACGATCGTCTACTTCCCTGTCGCGCACTGGGTGTGGGCCGAGGGCGGCTGGCTCTACGAACTGGAAGTCATCGACTTCGCCGGCGGCACCGCCGTGCACATCAACGCGGGCATCGGGGCGCTGGCCGCGGTACTCGTCGTCGGAAAGCGCATCGGCTTCAAGAAGGACCCCATGCGGCCGCACAGCCTGCCGCTGGTGATGCTCGGCGCCGCGCTGCTGTGGTTCGGCTGGTTCGGCTTCAACGCCGGATCCGCGCTCGCCGCCGACGGCACCGCCGCGAACATGGCGCTCAACACGCAGCTCGCGACAGGTGCCGCCATGCTGGGCTGGCTGATCTACGAGCGGGTGCGGCACGGCGCCTTCACCACGCTGGGTGCCGCCTCCGGCGCCGTCGCCGGCCTGGTGGCCATCACCCCGTCCGGTGCCGCGGTCAACGCCATGGGCGCGCTGCTGATCGGAGTCGTCGCCGGTGCGGTGTGCTCCTGGGCGGTCAGCATCAAGTACAAGCTCGGATTCGACGACTCCCTGGACGTGGTCGGCGTCCACCTGGTCGGTGGCGTCATCGGCACGCTGCTGGTCGGCTTCCTGGCCGTGGACGGGGTCGGCGGCCTCACCCAGTTCGGCAAGCAGGCACTCGGCGCCTTCTCGGTGATGGCGTTCTCCTTCGTGGTCTCCTGGCTGCTGGCCAAGCTGGTACAGGCCACGATGGGCTTCCGCGCCGACCCGGACGACGAGGCGGCCGGCGTCGACCAGGCGTTCCACGCGGAGACCGCGTACGACTTCAGCGCCGTCGGCGGCTCCTCGCTCCGGGACCGGAGCGGGCTGCCGGCACCCGGCACCGCGGCAGGTGGGAGCGTGACCGCGAACAGCGCCCGTTACGACAGCCACGACAGCAAGGTGGAGGCATGAAGCTCATCACCGCGGTGATCAAGCCGTACCAGCTCGACGAGGTGAAGGAGGCGCTGCGGGCCTTCGGGGTCCAGGGCCTCACCGTCACCGAGGCCAGCGGCTACGGGCGGCAGCGCGGCCACACCGAGGTCTACCGGGGTGCCGAGTACACCGTCGACCTCGTCCCCAAGGTGCGCATCGAGGTGCTGGCCGAGGACGAGGACGCCGAACAGCTCCTGGAGATCGTCGTCAAGGCCGCACGCACCGGCAAGATCGGCGACGGAAAGGTGTGGATGGTGCCGGTCGAGACCGCCGTCCGGGTACGGACGGGCGAGCGAGGGCCGGACGCGCTGTGAGGGACGCGGCGGCGGCACGGACGGCGGCAACGGTACACGGAGTGCACGGCCCGGGCGCGCCGGCGGGGGACGGCGCCGACGCGCCCGCCGGGAACGGGCCGGGTACGGGTAGCCCAGCACCCGCGGGGGGCGGCCCGGGCGAGGGCCCGGGCCGGGCGGCCGAGGGGTACGCGGCGGCCCGGGTGCGGCTGTTGCAGGACACCGCGCTGTCCGGCCCGGACCGCCGCCGCGCACTCTGCGGGCTCACCGACCGGTGGCTCGCCGGGCTGTTCACCGCCAAGGCGCCCACCGGGACCGCGCTGGTGGCCGTCGGCGGCTACGGCCACGGCGAGCTGTCCCCGCGCAGCGACCTCGACCTGCTCCTGCTGCACGACGGCACCATCGACACCGCGGCTCTCGCCGCCCTCGCCGACCACCTCTGGTACCCGGTGTGGGACCTCGGGCTCGCCCTCGACCACTCCGTACGCACCCTGGGCGAGGCGCGCGCCGCCGCCGAGGACGATCTCAAGGTGCAGCTCGGCCTGCTGGACGCCCGCCATGTGGCGGGTGACCAGGACCTCACGGCCCAACTGCGCACCGCCGCCCTCGCCCGATGGCGCGCCGAGGCCCGCTCCCGGCTCCCCGAACTGCGCGAGTACGCCGGTGAACGGGCCCGGCGGCACGGCGAGTTGCGCTTCCTGCTGGAGCCCGACCTGAAGGAGGCCCGTGGCGGCCTGCGGGATCTGACCGCACTGCGGGCCGTGGCCGCCTCCTGGCTCGCCGACGCCCCGCGCGAGGGACTGCGGGAGGCGCGCGACACCCTCCTCGACGTCCGCGACGCGCTGCATCTGACAACCGGCCGCGCCACCGACCGGCTCGCCCTCCAGGACCAGGACCAGGTCGCGGCGGCACTCGGTCTGCTGGACGCGGACACCCTGCTGCGCCGCGTCTACGAGGCCGCCGGCGCCGTCGGCTACGCGAGCGACGTGACCTGGCGCGAGGTGGAGCGGGTGCTGCGGGCGCGCGGCGGCACCCCGCGCGGCACCCGGCTGCGCGGACTGCTGGGCGGCGGCAGGCGCACCGGCGGACGCCCGGGAGCCCCCGTGAGGGAGCGCACGCCCCTGGCGGAGGGCGTCGTCGAGCACGAGGGCGAGGCGGCCCTCGCCCTGCACGCCCGCCCGGACCGCGACCCCGTGCTGCCGCTGCGTGCCGCTGCCGCCGCGGCCCAGGCCGGAGTCCCACTGGCGCTGCCCGCCGTACGCAAGCTGGCCCGTAGCGCCCCTCCGCTGCCCGTGCCCTGGCCCGCCGAGGCCCGTGAGGAGTTCGTCACCCTGCTCGGCGCGGGCGAGGCGACGGTCCCGGTGTGGGAGGCGCTGGACGCCGCGGGCCTGATCACCCGGCTGCTGCCCGACTGGGAGCGGGTGCGCTGCCGGCCCCAGCGCAACCCCGTGCACCGCTACACCGTCGACCGGCACCTGGTGGAGACCGCCGTACGGGCCGCAGCGCTCACCCGGCGCGTCCACCGTCCGGACCTGCTGCTGACCGGTGCGCTGCTGCACGACATCGGCAAGGGCTGGCCCGGCGACCACTCCGTCACCGGCGAGACCATCGCCGGTGACCTGGCGGCCCGTATCGGCTTCGACGCCGCCGACACCCGGACGCTGGCCACTCTCGTACGCCACCACCTGCTGCTCGTCGAGACGGCGACGCGGCGGAACCTGGACGACCCGGCCACCATCCGCTCCGTCGCCGAAGCGGTGGGCTCGCCCGGCACGCTGGAACTGCTGCACGCGCTGACGGAGGCCGACGCCCTGGCCACCGGACCGGCCGCCTGGTCCTCCTGGCGGGCGACGCTCGTGTCCGACCTCGTCTCCCGGGTGGCCGCCGTGCTGGCCGGTGAACCGGTGGCCGATCGGACAGCCGACCGGGAGCTGACGGCGGAGGGCGAACGACTGGCGATGGAGGCGTGGCGCACCGGTGGCCCCGTACTGGCGCTACGCACCCACAAGACCGGCCACACCGGGGGAGAGGGCGCCGCCGCGGTACCGGGTGGCGGCGGTGCCGACGGCGGGCCGGAGCCCGTCGGTGTGGAGCTTTCCGTGGCGCTGCCCGAGCAGTCCGGAGTGCTCCCGGCAGTCGCCGGAGTGCTGGCCTTGCACAAGCTGACTGTCCGGGCCGCGGATCTGCGACTGGCGGAACTTCCCGCAGCACTGACGGAGGGCGGCTCGACAGCGGCGTCGGACGTCACAACGGTGGCATCCCACGGCACGACAGTGGCGGGAGATTTCGCGACAGCGGCGGAAGGCGAATCCGCGACTGCCGAGACCCCTCGCGTCCTGCTGCTCACCTGGCGCGTTGCCGCCCGGTACGGCTCCCTCCCACAGGCGGCGAGGCTGCGGGAGGACCTGGTGCGCGCCTTGGACGGCTCGCTGGGTCTCGCCTTGCGGCTCGCCGAGCGGGAGGCCGCCTACCGTCCGCGCCGCACGGCGATCCAGCCGCCCCCGCCACGCGCCACCGTCGCGCCGGGCGACTCCGCGGCGGCCACCGTCATCGAGGTACGGGCCCAGGATGCGCCGGGACTGCTGCACCGCATCGGCCAGGCCCTGGAGGAGGCCGGCGTCCGCGTCCGCAGCGCCCATGTGAGCACTCTGGGCGCGAACGCCGTCGACGCCTTCTACGTGACGGACGCCGCCGGGGAGCCCCTCTCCGACGTGGTGGCGGCGCGGCTCGCACAGCAGGTCGAGACCGCGCTGCGCTGAACCGGTACGGTCCGGTCCGAACGGACGGGCCGGCTTCGCTCCGGGCCCGGAGCCGTCCCCGATCCGGACAGGCGGGATGGCCCCGCCCGGGAGGCGGCTACCCTTGGCAGAGATTGACTCCGCCACCGACCCGAGGACCGACGAGCGCTGTGTTCGATACCCTTTCCGACCGCCTGAGTGCGACGTTCAAGAACCTCCGGGGCAAAGGGCGCCTCAGCGAGGCGGACATCGACGCCACCGCGCGCGAGATCCGTATCGCCCTGCTCGAGGCGGACGTCGCGCTCCCTGTGGTGCGCGCCTTCATCAAGCAGGTCAAGGAACGTGCGTTGGGAGCCGAGGTCTCCCAGGCGCTGAATCCGGCCCAGCAGGTCATCAAGATCGTCAACGAGGAACTGATCGGCATCCTCGGTGGCGAGACGCGGCGCCTGAGGTTCGCCAAGAACCCGCCGACCGTCATCATGCTCGCCGGTCTCCAGGGCGCGGGTAAGACCACCCTGGCGGGCAAGCTGGGCCGCTGGCTGCAGCAGCAGGGGCACACGCCGATGCTGGTCGCGGCCGACCTCCAGCGCCCGAACGCGGTCAACCAGCTGTCGGTCGTCGCCGAGCGCGCGGGCGTGGCCGTCTTCGCGCCGGAGCCGGGCAACGGGGTCGGGGACCCGGTCAAGGTCGCCAAGGACTCGATCACCCATGCGCGCGACAAGCAGCACGACGTGGTCATCGTCGACACCGCCGGCCGCCTGGGCATCGACCAGGAGCTGATGCAGCAGGCCGCCGACATCCGTGACGCGGTCAGCCCGGACGAGGTCCTCTTCGTCGTCGACGCCATGATCGGTCAGGACGCGGTCACCACGGCGGAGGCCTTCCAGGAGGGCGTCGGCTTCGACGGCGTCGTACTCTCCAAGCTCGACGGCGACGCGCGCGGCGGTGCGGCCCTCTCGGTCGCGCAGGTCACCGGCAAGCAGATCATGTTCGCCTCCAACGGCGAGAAGCTGGACGACTTCGACGCCTTCCACCCCGACCGGATGGCCTCGCGCATCCTCGGGATGGGCGACATGCTCACGCTGATCGAGAAGGCGGAGCAGACCTTCAGCCAGCAAGAGGCCGAGAAGATGGCCGCCAAGCTGGCGAAGGGGCCCAAGGAGTTCACGCTCGACGACTTCCTGGCCCAGATGGAGCAGGTCCGCAAGATGGGCTCGCTCTCCAAGCTGCTCGGCATGATGCCCGGCATGGGGCAGATGAAGGACCAGATCAACAATCTGGACGAGCGGGAGGTCGACCGCACCGCCGCCATCATCAAGTCGATGACCCCCGCGGAGCGCGCCGAGCCGACGATCATCAACGGCTCGCGGCGGGCCCGTATCGCCCGCGGCTCAGGGGTGGATGTCAGCGCCGTCAAGAATCTGGTGGAGCGGTTCTTCGACGCCCGCAAGATGATGTCCAAGATGGCCCAGGGCGGCGGTATGCCCGGGATGCCCGGCATGCCGGGGATGCCCGGTGGGGGCGGGGGCAAGAAGAAGGGCAAGCAGAAGAAGGCCAAGGGCAAGCGCCAGTCGGGCAACCCGATGAAGCGCAAGCAGGAGGAGCAGGCCGCGGCGGCCCGCCGGGCCCAGGCCGGCGAGGGCGGCGCCTTCGGTGTCCCGGGCGCCGGCCAGGACCCGGGCGACTTCGAACTCCCCCAGGAGTTCAAGGACATCCTGCCCCCGAAGTGAGCGTGCCGCGGCAAAGGCGGATGATGTCGTCCATGCGCGTTTACATCCGCCCCCCGCGGCCTGCCGACGAGCAGCTCTACAGTGAGGCCGTCGTCCGCTCGGCAGACCACCTTCGCCCGTGGAACCCGGTCGAGCCGGACGGCTTCCCCGATCTGCTGCGCCGCCAGGGGCCCGCGTTGCGTACCTTCCTCATCCTCGACCGCGAGGACGAGGGGCTCGTCGGCCGGGTGAACGTGGCCAACATCGTCCGGGCCCGCTTCCGCAACGGCTCGCTGGGCTACGACAGTTACGTCCCCTATGCCGGAACCGGGCGGATGACCGAGGGGCTGCGGCTGGTCGTCGACCGCTGCTTCCAGCCGGGACCCGACGGACTGGGCCTGCACCGGCTGGAGATCAACGTCCAGCCGGAGAACGAGCGCTCCCTGGCCATGGCCAAGCGGCTCGGATTCCGGCACGAGGGGTTTTCACCCCGGATGCTCTTCATCAACGACGCCTGGCGCGACCACGAGCGCTTCGCGCTCACCGCCGAGGAGTGGCCGGGCCTGGGCTGACGGCCCGCCGCTGTCGGCTCCTGCCCGCCCCACCGCCGGGTTCGGCCGGGGCAGCCGTCAGGTACGGGCGACGACGTAGCGGGACAGGTTCGGCATCCACACGGTGCCGTCCGCGCGCTGGTGCGGATGGAGCGCCTCCACCAGCTCCTTGAGCACCTGCTCCTCGTCGGTCGCGCGGACCGCACTGTCGTACAGCCCGGTCGACAGCAGTCCGCGCACCGCGTCCTCCATGTCCGCGTAACCGAACGGGCAGGCCACCCGGCCGGACCCTTCCAGTCGCAGCCCGCCGCGTACCGCCAGCTCTTCCAGGTCGTCCCGGCCGCACCAGTCGGGCCCGGCCTCGGCCGGCCCGGCCAGCCGGGTCGCCACCCGCAGCGCGGGCGCGGCGGCGCACCGCTCCGCCGGGCCCCAGCCGGCCACCACGACGGGGACACCGCGGCCGAGTGCCGCCCGCAGCCGTACGAGCTCGTCCGGCTGCGGCAGTGCGCCGAAAGCCGTCACCAGCGTCGGCCGCAGCCCGGTGTCCGACGCCTCCACCGCCTCGATCGCCTCCAGGGTGGTGCCGTGGGTGAGCCGGGGCGCCTGGTCGGGCGTCCCGTCGGCACCGAGCAGTCGCTGTCCGGCGAGTTGGAGGCGGGCCGCGTCCGCGTCCGCGCCGTGTACGTCCGCGCCCCGGCCGGCCGCCAGCAGCAGCGCGAGCCCCGTGCCGCAGCCGAGACCGAGCACTCGTGTCCCCGGCCCGGTCTCCATCCGTTCGTACACCGCTTCGTAGAGCGGAACCAGCATCCGTTCCTGGATCTCCGCCCAGTCCCGCACCCTGGCCGCGCTTCCGGCGGCCGGGAGGTGGGTCCGCTGCTGGTGGTGTACGAGCGTGGGTGTCATCGCAACGCTTCAATCCGAAGATCCGTGCAGCCGTTTTGGTCCCCCGAGTGGTGCTCGTGCCCCGTATGCCAGGGAACTGCGTATCCTTCCGGGAGTCCAGGGGGTGCGCCGGGTTGTCTTCCGCGCCCCCTATGTGCGCCCCTCAGCCGCCGCGCGCCGGACAGCCGCCCGGGCAGACGGACGCTCAGAACGTCTACTTCCGTCGTCCGATCCAGCAGTACGCCACAAACGTCCGTACCATCACAGGAGGTCGGACGAGACCCGGCCGGATGTCGCGTTCCGCTCGGTGATACGTCCCGGCTTGGGGTGGCTGCGCGACTTGGGCGCAGATCTGCGTACCCGCACCCATCTCCTCGTGCATCACCGAGAACTGACTGGTACGTGCAAAATATTTGCGATGCCCCGTAATCGGAACACCGAGGCACCTCCGCTCGTTGGGAACGACGTGAGCACGACACCACCAGTTCTCGCCGCCGAGCTGGCAGCCGCCTGGGCCGACATTCAACGGCACCACCCCGAGCTGCCGGATCTGGCCGCGCCCGAATCACTCATCGGAGAGTCCTCGTCCGCCTGCGGCACCGGGCTCTCGTTCGAACGGCTGCTTCACGAGGCAGTCCACGGCATCGCCGCGGCCCGCGGCATCCGGGACACCTCACGAGCCGGCCGCTACCACAACCGCCGATTCCTGGCGATCGCCGAGGAGCTCGGCCTTGATCACCCCGAGGAGCCGCATCCCAGCAGCGGCTTCTCCCTCGTGGTGCTCACGCCCGAGACCCGACGGCGTTATCGCCCCACTATCGAGCGCCTCCAGCGGGCGCTGAAGGCGTACAGCGCGGCCACCGAGACCGATACCGGCCGCAGCTTCCGCGGGCCCGCAGCCCGGCACGGCTCCTCCGGGGGCGGTGTCCGCGTCAAGGCCGTCTGCGACTGCGGGCGCAACGTCCGCGTCGTCCCGTCCGTGCTGGCCCAGGCCCCGATCATGTGCGGAGCCTGCGGAAAGCAGTTCCGCATTCCCGCCGAGCCGGCAGCGGCACCGGCGACGGCAGCCGAGCCGATGGCCGTCGGCTGACACCCCTCGCGTTCGCGCGCCCGGGAGCCGTGCCGTGCGGTGGGCCCGGGGCGCGTGCGGACGGACACGTGCGGACGGACCCGCGGCAGGTGCGGTCAGGCCTGCGGCAGGTGGGTGGGCCCGGGGCGGTTTCTGCCGGGCCCGCGCGGTGTGGCATCATGGTCGGCTGAACTCGGCAGCCGCACAGGACCCCTCTCTCCTCCGGCTGACGCGTCCATTCGGACACCCGGCGCTACAACCCCACGTGGCATCCCGTCGTGTCCACCCACGTCAAGACCAGGAGACACCACACCAGTGGCAGTCAAGATCAAGCTGAAGCGTCTGGGCAAGATCCGTTCGCCTCACTACCGCATCATCGTCGCCGACTCCCGTACCCGCCGTGACGGCCGGGCCATCGAGGAGATCGGCCTGTACCACCCGGTGCAGAACCCCTCGCGCATCGAGGTCGACTCGGAGCGGGTGCAGTACTGGCTCAGCGTCGGCGCCCAGCCGACCGAGCCGGTCGAGGCCATCCTCAAGGTCACCGGTGACTGGCAGAAGTACAAGGGCCTGCCCGCGCCGGAGCCGATGAAGGTCGCCGAGCCGAAGGCCGACAAGCGCGTTCTCTTCGAGGCCGCCGCCAAGGAGTCCGCCGACGAGCCGAAGGGTGAGGCCATCACCCCCAAGGCGAAGAAGGCAGACAAGGCTGACAAGGCCGACAAGAAGGCAGACGCCGGCGAGTCTGCCGACGCTTCGGCCACCACCGAGTCGACCGAGGCCTGAGGATGCTCGAGGAGGCCCTCGAGCACCTTGTGAAGGGCATCGTCGACCACCCCGACGAAGTGCAGATCGCGTCCCGCAACCTCCGTCGCGGGCGTGTGCTGGAGGTCCGGGTGCACCCCGACGACCTCGGCAAGGTGATCGGCCGTAACGGCCGCACCGCGCGTGCTCTGCGCACCGTCGTGGGAGCGCTCGGCGGCCGCGGTATCCGCGTCGACCTCGTCGACGTGGACCAGGTCCGCTGAAGCGCAGCATGCAGCACCGGCACGGGCCGGGGACGGCAGCCAAGCCGTCCCCGGCCCGTTGTCGCGCCCGCACCCCTGTCCGCGGGCCACACAAACCCACCGAGCACGGAACCGAGCACGGAGAAGCACAGTGCAGCTAGTCGTCGCGCGGATCGGTCGCGCCCACGGCATCAAGGGCGACGTCACGGTCGAGGTCAGGACCGACGAGCCCGAACTGCGGCTCGCCCCCGGCGCCGTGCTGGCCACCGACCCGCCCACTGTCGGGCCGCTCACCATCGCCGCCGGACGGGTGCACAGCGGACGGCTGCTGCTGCGCTTCGAGGGGGTGAGCGACCGCACCGCCGCCGAGGCCCTGCGCAACACCCTGCTCATCGCCGAGGTCGACCCGGACGAGAGCCCCGAGGACCCCGAGGAGTTCTACGACCACCAGCTGGAGGACCTGGAGGTCGTCACGGTGGACGGCACGGTCGTCGGCCGGATCGAGAGCGTCGCGCACCTGCCCGCGCAGGACCTGCTCGTCGTACGGCGTGAGGACGGCGGCGAGGTCCTGATCCCGTTCGTCGGTGAGATCGTCCCCAAGATCGATCTGGAGGCTCAGCGGGCCGTCGTCGACCCGCCGCCCGGTCTGCTCGGCGAGGACGTCGAGGAGACTGAGGAGCCCGAGGAGTCCGAGGAGTCCGAGGAGTCCGAGGAGACCGGAGCGGACCACGGGCGGGAGCGCGGTCGGGACGGCGGCCAGGAGAGCTCCCGGTGAGACTCGACGTCGTCACGATCTTTCCCGAGTATCTGGAGCCGCTCAACGTCTCGCTGGTCGGCAAGGCCCGCGCGCGCGGCGTACTGGACGTCCGCATCCACGACCTGCGCAGCTGGACGTACGACCGGCACCACACCGTCGACGACACCCCCTACGGCGGCGGCCCCGGCATGGTCATGAAGCCCGAACCCTGGGGCGAGGCACTGGATGCGGTCCTGGCCGCGAAAGAGCCGGACCAGGAGCCGCCCGTGCTCGTCGTCCCCACCCCCAGCGGCCGTCCCTTCACCCAGGAACTGGCCGTCGAGCTGGCGGACAAGCCGTGGCTGGTGTTCACCCCGGCCCGCTACGAGGGCATCGACCGCCGCGTCGTCGACGAGTACGCCGACCGGCTGGACGTGCGCGAGGTCTCCATCGGCGACTACGTACTCGCCGGCGGCGAAGCACCCGTCCTCGTCATGGTCGAGGCCATCGCCCGGCTGCTGCCCGGGGTGCTCGGCAACGCCGCCTCCCACCAGGACGACTCGTTCGCCCCCGGCACCATGGCGAACCTGCTGGAGGGGCCCGTCTACACCAAGCCGCCCGAGTGGCGCGGCCGTGGCATCCCGGAAGTGCTGCTGAGCGGTCACCACGGCAGGATCGCCAGGTGGCGCCGCGATCAGGCGTTCGCACGCACGGTCGCCAACCGGCCCGACCTGATCGAACGCTGCGCCCCGGAAGCCCTCGACAAGCAGGACAGGGCGACCCTGGAGGCGCTGGGCTGGCAGCAGGGCACGGGCGGCCGCTGGCACCCGGGCCCCGACGAGGCGGCGGGCCCGGGGCAGCCGCCGGAGCCGGAGTCGGAGTCGGAGCGGGGCCAGGATCGGGGCCAGGACCAGGATCAGGACCGGGGCCAGGGCGGTCCCGGAAAGTAGCTCCCCGTGAAGCACGCGTGGCCGATTTGGGCCGGGCGGCGGGCCCGTGGAAGAATGGGCCGCTGCCTCACCTCAGGCGCGCGACCCTGCCACAGGGGGACCGACGCCCGCCGAGAGTGGCGGCTCCTCGGATCACCACCACGATTCCGTTGATGACCTGTGGCATCAGCGAAGAAAGCAGACGGACATGTCCCACCTTCTCGACAGCGTCGACTCCGCATCCCTGCGCGAGGACGTACCGGCCTTCCGCCCGGGCGACACGGTCAACGTGCACGTCCGCGTCATCGAGGGCAACCGCTCCCGCGTCCAGCAGTTCAAGGGCGTCTGCATCCGCCGCCAGGGCTCCGGTGTGCGCGAGACCTTCACGGTCCGCAAGGTCAGCTTCAGCGTCGGCGTCGAGCGCACCTTCCCGGTGCACAC
The DNA here is from genome assembly GCF_018070605.1 of Streptomyces sp. B15. NCBI lineage: Bacteria > Bacillati > Actinomycetota > Actinomycetes > Kitasatosporales > Streptomycetaceae > Streptomyces > Streptomyces sp. B15. The sequence goes on along the minus strand of NZ_JAGPXJ010000014.1, from coordinate 32,505 downwards.
CCCGATCGTCGAGAAGATCGAGGTCGTGACCCGCGGTGACGTCCGCCGTGCCAAGCTGTACTACCTGCGTGAGCTGCGCGGCAAGGCCGCCAAGATCAAGGAGAAGCGCGAGAGCTGAGCTCGCGTCCTCGGCGCCCGACGGGCCGGTTAGGCTTCCGCTCGATGGAGACCGAGGAACAGCACGACAAACCGGAGCGCGACCGTTCTTCCGTTCCCGACCAGGGAAGGAAGGGCAGGTCGCGCTCCGTGCGTCTGGGCCTGTCGGCGGGTTCCGTACTGGTGGCGCTCTTGCTGACGAGCGCCTTCATCGTGCAACCTTTTCTGATCCCGAGCTCCTCGATGGATCCGACCCTGCGTGTCGGGGACCGGGTGCTGGTCAACAAGCTGGCCTACCGCTTCGGCGACGGTCCGCGGCGCGGGGACGTCGTGGTCTTCGACGGCACCAACTCCTTCGCGGGAGAGGCCGATCCCGACGCCAACCCGGTGGTGGCGGCGCTGCGCGAGGCGGGTGCCGCGACCGGTCTGGCGCAGCCCTCCGAGACCGACTATGTGAAGCGCGTGATCGGGGTCGGCGGCGACCGCGTGCGCTGCTGCGACAAGCGGGGAAGGATCGAGGTGAACGGCCGGCCCGTGGACGAGGACTACCTGCACTCCGGCAACGCGCCCTCCGCCGTGCCCTTCGATGTACGGGTCCCCGAGGGACGCCTGTGGGTGATGGGCGACCACCGCTCCCGGTCCAGCGACTCCCGCGACCACCTCGGTGAACCCGGTGGCGGCACCGTCCCCGTGGAACGGGTGATCGGGCGCGCCGACTGGATCGGCTGGCCACCCGCCCGCATCGGCTCGGTGTCGGCGGGAGCGGGCGGCGGCCATGGCTGACCCCGAGCGCCCTGCCGGGGAGGTCGGGTACGGGGCCGCTCGGGGGCACTCCGGACGGGGTCACTCCGGATACGGGCACTCGGGACCCGGCCATCAGGGGCCCGGCCACCAGGGATCCGGCGTTCCTGGCGCGGACCCGTACGACCAGCCGCACCCGTACCCGGGGTCGAGCGACCATCCGTACCCGTACACGGAGCCGTACGACTACGCCGAGCCGAACAGCTACTACTCCGAGCCGATCAGCTACCCGCCGCCCCACCCGTCCGGTGCCGCCCACCAGCCCCACTGCTCCTCCGGGCCGTACGACCGTCCCGAGACCGATGTGCCGCCCTCCCCTCCCGATCCCACCGCAACAGCGGCCGACGGAGCGGAGAGAGCGGCCGACGGGGCGGAGAGCGAAGCCGGGGGCGCGGGCGCCGAGGAATCGTCGCTGCGCCGCCCCGGACAGGGCCGGGCCGACCGCAGGCGGGCTGCCAAGCGCATCAAACGCCGCCGCAGGCTCTCCGCGACCAAGGAGATCCCGCTGCTCGTCGGCGTCGCGCTGCTGATCGCCTGGGTACTCAAGACCTTCCTCGTCCAGGCGTTCGTGATCCCCTCCGGATCGATGGAGCAGACCATCCGGATCGGGGACCGGGTGCTGGTGGACAAGCTCACCCCGTGGTTCGGCTCCAAGCCGCAGCGTGGCGACGTGGTCGTCTTCCAGGACCCCGGCGGTTGGCTGGAGGACGAGAAGGAGGACGCCCAGGACCCACCGGCGGGGATCAAGCAGGGCAAGGAGTTCCTGACGTTCATCGGACTGCTGCCCTCGGACGACGAGCAGGATCTGATCAAGCGGGTCGTCGGCGTCGGCGGGGACACCGTACGCTGCTGCGACAAGCAGGGCCGTATCACGGTGAACGGCGAACCGCTGAACGAGCCGTACATCCATCCGGGCAACAAACCCTCCCGGATGAAGTTCAAGGTGGCCGTTCCCGTGGGACGCGTCTTTGTGATGGGTGACCACCGGGCCAACTCCGCCGACTCCCGTTACCACTTGAAGGAACCCGATCGAGGAACGATCGGGGAGGACCGAATCGTTGGCAGAGCGATTGTCATCGCTTGGCCGTTCGACCACTGGAGGCGGCTCGAGGAGCCGGAAACCTACGCTTCGGTGCCCGAACCCGGTGGCGTGGCAGCCGCCGACTACGTGAACCGGGACAATCGAGTGGCGCAACTCCCGTTCTCCGCGGAACTTCCGCTCGTTATGGGAATGGTGGGCCTGTCCCGGTGGCGGAACAGGCGAATGCGCAGCGTGAGGAGTGGACGTGGGGGACTTGGCGGTCGGCAAGCGCTCCGGTTCCGAGTACCCGGAGGACGGACGTCCTGGTGCGGACGGTACGGATGGCAGGACGGACGACGCAGGACCACCGGCCGTGGAAAGAGAGAGTGACAGTGTGACCGCCGATACTGACGGGACGGCAGCGAGCTCCGGCGCCGACGGGGACGGCCCGTGGGGCTCCGATGCGAAGCCCGGACACGAGGCGTCCGACCCGGACACCGGAGCCGACGATCGGGGTGAGAAGAAGCCGGTGAAGAAGCAGCGCGCGTTCTGGAAGGAACTGCCGATGCTCATCGGCATCGCGCTCATCCTCGCCCTGATCATCAAGACCTTCCTGGTCCAGGCGTTCTCCATTCCCTCCGACTCGATGCAGCCGACGCTCGAGCGCGGCGACCGGGTCCTGGTCGACAAACTGACGCCGTGGTTCGGGTCCACCCCCGAGCGCGGCGAGGTCGTCGTCTTCCACGATCCCGGCGGCTGGCTCCCCGAGGCCCATGTGGAGGAGAACTTCGTCCAGACGGCGCTCAGCTTCATCGGACTGATGCCGTCGGCCAACGAGAAGGACCTGATCAAGCGGGTCATCGCGGTCGGCGGGGACACCGTGGAGTGCAAGAAGGGCGGGAAGATCCACGTCAACGGCACCGCTTTGAACGAGTCGTCGTACATCTACCCCGGCAACACTCCTTGCGACGACAAGCCGTTCGGCCCGGTCAAGGTGCCCAAGGGCAAGCTGTGGGTGATGGGCGACCACCGCCAGGACTCCCTCGACTCCCGCTACCACCAGAACCAGCCCGGTGACGGCTTCGTTCCGGAGAAGCAGGTGGTGGGCCGGGCGATCGTCAAGGCGTGGCCGATCAACCGCTGGGGCACGCTGCCGGTGCCCGAGACCTTCGACCAGCAGGGTGTGCAGTCCCGCGCGCTGAGCGCCGCGCCCGGCGCACTCGGACTCGCGGGCGCCGTCCCGCTGGTGCTGTGGCGGCGCCGACGGCTGCAGCTGAAGGCACGGCCCGCTCGCCCGGCGGGGTCCGCTGCCGTGGAGCAGTCCGCGTCTTCCGAGGGCTGACGGCTTCCAGTACTGCCCGGTAGGGTCGGCGGATCTGCGCCGGCGCAGACCGTCGGGGCCGCTGCGGGAGATCCGGGAGTACGGAAGTGAGCAAGGCAGAAGAACGTACCGACGAGGGCCGCAGCCGCCTGGGCAACCGACTGTCCGGAGTGGCGGTGGCCCTCGGGTGCGTCCTCTTCCTCGGCGGCTTCGTCTGGGGCGCCGTGCTCTACCAGCCGTACACGGTGCCCACCGACTCCATGGACCCGACGGTGCAGTCCGGTGCCCGGGTACTGGCCGAGCGCGTGGACGGCAACGAGGTGCGGCGCGGCGACGTCGTCGTCTTCCGGGACTCGGTGTGGGGTGCGGTGCCCATGGTCAAGCGGGTCGTGGGGGTCGGCGGCGACAAGGTGGCGTGCTGCGACCGGGACGGACGGCTCACCGTCAACGGCGAGCCCGTCGACGAGCCCTATCTGCGTGCCCACGGCCGTGCCGCGCAGAGCCCCTTCGAAGCCACCCGCGTACCCGAGGGAAAGCTCTTCCTGCTGGGGGACAACAGGGAGGCGTCCCTCGACTCCCGGGTGCATCTGAAGGACGCCGACCACGGTGCCGTTCCACGCTCCGCCGTCCAGGCCCGGGTCGACGCCATAGCCTGGCCCGTCGGTGCCTTCGGCATGCTGCCGAAGGCCGACGGGTTCGCCGACATGCCCGGCGGCACCTCGGATCGCGGACCGCTCCCGCTGGCGCTGACGGCCGTGATCGTGGGCGCCGTCCTGGTACTGGGCGGTGCCGCGTACGGACCGCTCGCGCGGCGCCGTGCGACTTCGGCCCGACGCCGTCCGGGGTGACGCACAATGGGGGGACGCACGGCTGAAGGGGAACATGCCATGAGCGCCGAGGACCTCGAAAAGTACGAGACCGAGATGGAGCTCAAGCTCTACAGGGAGTACAGAGATGTCGTCGGGCTGTTCAAATACGTGATCGAGACCGACCGGCGTTTCTATCTGACCAACGACTACGAGATGCAGGTCCACTCGGTACAGGGCGAGGTCTTCTTCGAGGTGTCGATGGCGGACGCCTGGGTCTGGGACATGTACAGGCCGGCCCGGTTCGTCAAACAGGTACGGGTACTCACGTTCAAGGACGTGAATATCGAGGAGCTCAACAAGAGCGAGCTGGACCTGCCGGAGGACTCGGGCTTCAAGGGGTAGCGCCGCCGGGCCTCACCCGGGCGAGTGACGGAGTTGTCCACAACCGCCGGGTTCTCCACAGAAAACGAGCAAGATCCCTGAGCCACCTCCGATGCCGCCACAGTCGGCGTCGGAGGTGGTGCCGTATGAACACCGGCCAAGCGCGGAGCACCGAGCACCCTGGTACCGGGCACCCTGGTATCGAGCACCCTGGTGCCGAACAGACGAGCACGGCTCGCACGGAAGAAGAACACCGGAGGGGACAACACCCGCCGCACCGGGAAGCCCCGCACGGGGAGAACCCGGGCAGGGAACACCCGCGCAGGGCCCGCCCGGGCAGGAAACGCACCGGTCACGGACGGCGCGGTGCACAGCGCCGGGGCGCCGGGCAGCGGAGTGCGGAGCCACCGCGGACCCCGGCTCCGACCTGCGCGAAGGGAGCCCTGGGGCGGTACGGGGAAGACCTGGCGGCCCGCCGGTTGCGCCAAGCGGGCATGGCGATCCTCGAACGCAACTGGCGCCGCGCGGAGGGCGAGATCGACATCATCGCCCGCGATGCGGATGCCGTGGTGATCTGCGAGGTCAAGACCCGCAGGGCCACCCCCTTCCAGGACCCCATGGAGAGTCTGCCGCCGGCGAAGACGGCCCGGCTGCGCCGGCTGGCGGCGCGCTGGCTCACCGAGTGCTGGGTCGCCCGCTACGGCCGCCCACCCACCGGCGGGGTGCGGATCGATCTGGTCGGCGTCGTGCTGCCCGACCGAGGTGCCCCTGTCGTACAGCACGTACGGGGGATCGGCTGATGGGGTTCGCACGTACGTGCGCGGTCGCACTCGTGGGGGTCGAGGGCGTACTGGTCGAGGTCCAGGCGGATCTGGAGCCGGGCGTCGCCGCCTTCACCCTCGTCGGACTGCCCGACAAGAGCCTGACGGAGAGCCGGGACCGGGTGCGGGCGGCGGTGGTGAACTCGGATGTGCCCTGGCCGCAGAAGAAGCTCACCGTCGGTCTCAGTCCGGCCTCGGTGCCCAAGGGCGGCAGCGGGTTCGACATCGCGGTCGCCTGCGCTGTGCTCGCGGCGGCGGAACGGATCGACCCGCGGGAGATCGCCGACGTCGTGATGATCGGCGAGCTGGGACTGGACGGCAGGGTGCTGCCGGTGCGCGGAGTCCTTCCCGCCGTGCTGGCGGCGGCCGACGCGGGGTACCGGCAGGTGGTCGTCCCCGAGCAGACGGCGGCGGAGGCGGCGCTGGTCCCGGACGTTTCGGTGCTCGGAGTGCGCAGCCTGCGCCAGCTGATCGCGGTGCTGACCGACGAGCCGGTGCCGGAGGAGCCCGACCGGGCCGGTGACGGGCTGCCGGACGCCGCCCGCGCCGGGCTGGCCGGACTGCCCATGGCGGCGCCGGGACTGACCGGCCTGCTGGGTGAGGAGCGCCCCGTGGACCTCGCGGATGTCGCAGGGCAGCACCATGCGCGCCGCGCCCTGGAGATCGCCGCGGCCGGACGGCACCACATCTATTTCAAAGGGCCGCCGGGGGCCGGGAAGACCATGCTCGCCGAACGGCTGCCCGGGCTGCTGCCACCGCTCAGCCGGAAGGAGTCGCTGGAGGTGACGGCCGTTCACTCCGTCGCGGGCGCCCTGCCTCCGGGGCAGCCACTGGTGGCCCGGCCCCCGTACTGTGCTCCTCACCACTCGGCCACCATGGCGGCGCTCGTCGGCGGCGGCTCCGGTCTGCCCCGTCCCGGCGCCGTCTCCCTCGCTCACCACGGAGTGCTCTTTCTGGACGAGGCCGCAGAATGCGGGGCCCAGGTCCTGGATGCCATGCGGCAGCCCTTGGAGTCGGGGTACATCGTCGTGGCCCGGGCAGCGGGAATGATGCGGATGCCCGCCCGGTTCCTGCTCGCGCTGGCGGCGAATCCCTGCCCGTGCGGACGGCACGGCAGCACCGTCGGCGGATGCGAGTGCCGGCCCGCCTCGGTGCGCCGCTACCGTGCGCGGCTGTCCGGTCCGCTGCTCGACCGCGTCGACCTCCGGGTCGGTGTGGAACCTCTCTCCCGCTCCGAACTGGCCGCGGTCGACGGTCGTGCCGAGTCCACCGCCGTGGTGGCCGCCCGCGTGCTGGAGGCCAGGGAGCGCGCGGCGGCGCGGTACGCCGAAACCCCGTGGAAGACCAACAGCGAGGTCCCCGGCCACGAACTGCGCACCCGCCACCCCGTCCTTCCCGGCGCGCTGGCCGAAGCCGAGGACGACCTGGAACGCGGCCTGCTCACCGCACGTGGTTTGGACCGGGTACTGCGGGTCGCCTGGACGGTCGCCGACCTCGCGGGCCACCCCCGGCCCACCCGTGACGACGTCAACTGCGCCCTGGAGCTGAGGACCGGCATCCGCCGGGGCGTCGTCCGGGCGCGGGAGATCCCGGTATGACGGCCGAGCACCTGCGACCGGGCGCCGGGTTCCCTGGTCCGGAGGGTGCGGGAACCGCCCTGGGAGGGGCCGGACCGGAGCGCCTCGCGCGGGCGGCGCTGACGCGGATCGCCGAGCCGGGTGACGAACTCGTCGGGCGGTGGCTCGCCACATACGGCGCCTGCGAGGTGGTGGAGGCGGTGAGCGGGAGCGGACCGGCACTCAGCGGGGCGGGGGAGCGACGGTGGGCCGGGCTGCGGCTGCGCGCGGCCCGCGCCCGGCCGCACCAGGACCTGACCGCGATCGCCGAGCACGGTGGCCGCTTCATCTGTCCGGGGGACACCGAGTGGCCGCGTCAGCTCGACGACCTGGGCCATGCCGGACCGTTCGGGCTATGGGTGCGGGGAGCGGCCTCGCTGCGCGTGTGGGCGCTGCGCTCGGTGGCCGTCGTCGGTGCCCGGTCCTGCACCGAGTACGGCGCGCACTGCGCGGCCGTGCTGGGCGCGGGGCTCGCCGAACGGGGCTGGACGGTGGTGTCCGGCGCGGCCTACGGCGTCGACGCCGCCGCGCATCGCGGGGCCCTGGCCGTGCGGGGACCCACTCTCGGGGTGCTCGCGTGCGGCGTCGACGTCGCCTATCCGCCCGGCAACCAGGAGTTGATCCGCACGCTGGCGGAGCGCGGGTTGCTCGTCGCCGAGCTGCCGCCCGGGGACCATCCGACCCGCAGCCGGTTCGTGCTGCGGAACCGGGTGATCGCCGCACTCACCCGTGGAACGGTTGTGGTGGAGGCGGCCCTGCGCAGCGGGGCGCTGGTCACGGCCCGCCGCGCCCTCGGGTTGGGCCGGCAGCTGATGGGGGTGCCGGGGCCGGTCACCTCGGGGCTCTCTCAGGGGGTGCATGAACTCCTGCGAGGTGAGGCCACTGTGGTCACCGACGTCGCCGAAGTGATCGAGCAGGTGGGCATGATGGGGGAGCTGGCCCCCGAACGGCGGGGACCGGCCGTGCCGCGCGACGCGCTGAGTCCCGGTGCGGCGCGGGTACTTGAGGCGCTTCCCGGGCGTGGTACGAGCGACCCGGCCCGCATCGCATGCTCCGCGGGTGTCCCGCCGGGCGAAGCCCTCGCCCGGCTCCATGAGCTGCGGGCGCTCGGCTTCGTCGAACGCGACGGCGACCGCTGGCAGTTGACGCCGCGCCGTAAGGGGCACTCCATCGGGTGATGAGGCGGTCCTTGACCTGGGGCTATCGGGTGAAAGGCTGAGCTGTGCGCGCCCGCCGGGGCGGCATGGGCCTCGTGGGGCATCGCACCCCGGCCCCGTGCCCGGTCATCCGCACCGCGCCCGCTCCCGGCCACGCCGAGCCACCGCGGAAAGGAGCACGCCAGCGCGGAGGGGAAAGAACGTTACGTCGCACACCGCGACCTTGCGGTCACGCTACGCTCACATCATCTCCAACGAGACACACGATTCCGTACACCGACAGACCACCACTACCCAGCAGAACGGCTCAAGGCGACGTATGCCTCAGCACATCTCCGGGCCCGACCGCACAGCCGCAGCGGCCGCCGCAGCCGCACGCACCGTGGTCGATGACGACACGCCCAGGACTGCGCCCAGCTCGCTGGATGAACTCTGGCGGTCCTACAAGGCCACGGCGGACAGCAGGCTGCGCGAACAGCTCATCCTGCACTACTCGCCGCTGGTCAAATACGTCGCGGGCAGGGTGAGTGTGGGCCTGCCGCCCAACGTCGAGCAGGCCGACTTCGTCTCCTCCGGAGTCTTCGGACTCATCGACGCCATCGAGAAGTTCGACCCCTCCCGCTCGATCAAGTTCGAGACCTACGCCATCACACGCATCCGGGGCGCCATGATCGACGAACTGCGCGCCCTGGACTGGATCCCCCGCTCGGTACGGCAGAAGGCCCGTGCGGTGGAACGCGCCTACGCCACCTTGGAGGCCAGGCTCCGGCGCAGCCCCTCCGAGGCGGAGGTCGCCGAGGAGATGGGCATCGAGACGGAGGAACTGCACGGCGTCTTCAGCCAGTTGTCCCTGGCCAACGTCGTGGCCCTGGAGGAGCTGCTGCATGTCGGCGGTGACGGCGGTGACCGGCTCAGCCTGGTGGACACCCTGGAGGACACGGCCGCCGACAACCCCGTCGAGGTCGCCGAGGACCGCGAGCTGCGGCGGCTGCTGGCGCGGGCCATCAACACGCTGCCCGAGCGCGAGAAGACCGTCGTGACGCTCTACTACTACGAAGGGCTCACCCTCGCCGAGATCGGCCAGGTGCTCGGCGTCACCGAGAGCAGAGTCAGCCAGATCCACACCAAATCGGTTCTGCAGCTTCGCGCCAAACTCGCCGACGCGGGCCGCTGACCGAGTCCGGTCGCCCGGGACCCGTGCAACTCTCGACCCCCTCTCCGTAAGCTAGTGGCGTGCCCAGGATTCGAGCGGCCTCCGTGGCCGAGCACCGGACGATGCAGCGCGCGGCCCTGCTGGACGCCGCCAGGTCACTGCTGTCCGAGGGCGGCACGGAAGCCCTGACCTTCCCCGCCCTCGCCCAGCGCACCGGCCTCGCGCGCTCCTCCGTCTACGAGTACTTCCGTTCCCGCGCCGCGGTCGTCGAAGAGCTGTGCGCCGTCGACTTCCCGGTGTGGGCCGCCGAGGTGGAGTCGGCGATGCAGGCGGCTGCGACGCCGGAGGGCAAGGTCGAGGCGTACGTCCGCAGCCAGCTCGCCCTGGTGGGCGACCGCCGGCACCGCGCCGTCGTGGCGATCTCCGCCGGGGAGCTGGACGCGGGGGCCCGCGAGCGGATCCGCGCCGCGCACGGCGGGCTGATCTCCATGGTCGTCGAGGCGCTCGGCGACCTCGGTCACCTCCAGCCCCGCCTCGCGGCCATGCTGCTCCAGGGCGTGGTGGACGCGGGCGTGCGCCGCATCGAGATCGGTGCCGCCGAGGACCCGGAACAGATTGCCGAGGCCGCCGTCTCCATGGCCCTGAACGGCGTCCGAGGCTGACCACGAGGCCGGGACGCCGGTGCTCTCGGCACGGTGGATGCCGCACGGCGGTGGGTCGCGCCGAACCTCGTAGCCGTCGGTGCGCCCAGACCGCACCCAGCGCCAGAGCGGCCGCACCCATCCAGCCGGCTCGCCCCTCCGCAGCGCCCGTAGCGTCCGCGACGCCGGCCACCCGTAAGCGGGCGCGGTCCGGGCGCTGCGGCGTGCTGTCCCCTTCCTCGTCTTCGTCCTCGTCCCGTTCCTCGTCTTCGTCCTCGTCCCGCCCACTGCCGGAGCCGGGCAGCGGCACACCGTGGACCGGCAGCAGCCGTACGGGGCCGCCGAGGAGCGCGGCGGGCAGCAGGGAGAGCGGGTCGAGGTACTGCTTCCCGCGCAGCAGCCCCCAGTGCAGACAGGTGCGCGTGCAGTGCCGACTGCTCACGGCCGTACCCACCTGCTGGCCCGCCCGCACCCGATCGCCCTTGCGTACGGAGGGCCGTACCGGCTGATACGTCGTCCGCAGCGGAGGTCTCCCGGTGCCGCTGAGCTCGATGGACACCACCCCGCGGCCCGCCACCTTCCCCGCGAACGAGACCCGGCCCGCCGCCACGGCCCGCACCTGTTGGTCCGGGCGGGCCGCGAGGTCGACTCCGCGGTGCCCGGCGGCCCAGGGCTCGGGCGGCGGGTCCCAGCCACGGGACACCCATGGCCGCCGGGCTCCGTTCGCCCCCTCCACCGGCCAGGCCCGCCCGGCCGCCGGGGCCCCGCCGTCCCGGTCGTCGGCGTCGTGGTCCTCGCCGTCGCGGTGCGCGGCAGCGCGCTGCTGGTCTGAGCCTGCTTCCGCGCCGACGGGGGTGAGGTGATCGTCGGGTGCGGGGGGTTTCCCGGTCCCGGCCGCACCGAGCAGAGCGTCCCCTCCCACCGGCAGCCGCCAGCACGGCAGCGCGAGCAGCAGAGCGACCAGCACCGCCCCCCACCGGGCAGTACGCCGCACAACCGCACCACGCCGTCGTGGCCCGCGTGCCTCACGTGCCAGGGGAGGGCCCAGCCCGCAGCTCGCCCTGTCCCCGCCCCTCGGCTGCCTGTGCTCTTCCATGCGGGAACGGTGACGCGGTTTGCCCTCCAGCGGGGATCTTGGCCAGGATCTGTGGGTAACTGCCCAGTTGTGGACAACGCCGTCACCCCTGCGAGCGGTCGCCGGGCCTTCTGTGGAACCCTCCACCCCCGCTTCCGGCCCCCGCCGAGCGGCCCCCGGCCCCCGCCGGGCGCGGCGCCCCTCCCCGGTCCCGTACACTGCTGGTGCGGCCCGGGTGACCGGGCTGACTTCGCACGCCCCGCCACCCTCACCCGGTGGCCGCGCATCTCGGTCCCAGGAAAGGCCCGGTCTCCCAGCCGGACTTCCCGGGCGGCGCGCCAGGGGCGTCAGGCAAGCGGGGGCCGTCCGGTCTTCGCTGACGACAACCGAGTAACCCAAGGAGAACGGCCATGGCCGTCGTCACGATGCGGGAGCTGCTGGAGAGCGGCGTCCACTTCGGGCACCAGACCCGCCGCTGGAACCCGAAGATGAAGCGCTTCATCTTCACCGAGCGCAACGGCATTTACATCATCGACCTGCTCCAGTCGCTGTCGTACATCGACCGCGCCTACGAGTTCGTCAAGGAGACCGTCGCGCACGGCGGCTCCATCATGTTCGTCGGCACCAAGAAGCAGGCCCAGGAGGCCATCGCCGAGCAGGCCACCCGCGTGGGCATGCCCTACGTGAACCAGCGCTGGCTCGGCGGCATGCTGACCAACTTCTCGACGGTCTACAAGCGGCTGCAGCGCCTCAAGGAGCTGGAGCAGATCGACTTCGAGGACGTGGCCGCCTCCGGCCTCACCAAGAAGGAGCTGCTGGTCCTCTCCCGCGAGAAGGCGAAGCTGGAGAAGACCCTCGGTGGTATCCGCGAGATGCAGAAGGTGCCCAGCGCCGTCTGGATCGTGGACACCAAGAAGGAGCACATCGCCGTCGGCGAGGCGCGCAAGCTCAACATCCCGGTGGTCGCGATCCTCGACACCAACTGCGACCCCGACGAGGTCGACTACAAGATCCCGGGCAACGACGACGCGATCCGCTCCGTCACCCTGCTGACCCGCGTGATCGCCGACGCCGTGGCCGAGGGCCTCATCGCCCGCTCCTCGGGCGGCTCCGGCGAGGGCAAGGGCGAGAAGGCCGCCGGTGAGCCGCTGGCCGAGTGGGAGCGTGACCTCCTGGAGGGCGAGAAGGCCGCCGAGAAGCCGGCTGCCGAGGCCGAGAAGCCCGCCGAGGCCGAGGCCGAGCCCGCCGCCGAGGCTCAGCCGGCCGCCGAGACCCAGCCGGCCGCCGAGGGCGAGCAGGCGGCGGCCCCCGCCGAGCAGGGCTGACTTACGGGCCACGTGGATCACGTGGGCCCCACAGGTTCACGGTGAGACGGCGGGGGCCGAGCGCCCCCGCCGTCCAGCCGTGAGCTGAGCCGGTCCCACCGGCCCCATGTGACTCCGATCCAACCTCACCGACTTTCTCACCGACTTTCCGAGAAGAGATTCACAGACCATGGCGAACTACACCGCCGCCGACGTCAAGAAGCTCCGGGAGCTGACCGGCGCCGGCATGATGGACTGCAAGAAGGCGCTGGACGAGGCCGAGGGCAGCGTCGACAAGGCCGTGGAGATCCTGCGCGTCAAGGGCCAGAAGGGCGTCGCCAAGCGCGAGAGCCGCACGGCCGAGAACGGCGCGGTCATCGCCCGTATCGCCGACGACAACACCGCAGGCGTGCTCGTCGAGCTGAAGTGCGAGACCGACTTCGTCGCCAAGGGTGAGAAGTTCCTCGCCGTCGCCGAGGCCATCGCCGCGCACGTCGAGGCCACCTCCCCGGCCGACATCGACGCGCTCCTCTCCTCCGAGATCGAGTCCGGCAAGACCGTCCAGGCGTACGTCGACGAGGCCAACGCGAGCCTCGGCGAGAAGATCGTGCTGGACCGCTTCGCGCAGTTCTCCGGCGCGTACGTCGGTTCCTACCTGCACCGCACCAGCCCCGACCTGCCCCCGCAGGTCGGCGTGCTGGTCGAGCTGGACTCGGCGAACGAGGAGATCGCCAAGGACGTCGCGCAGCACATCGCCGCCTTCGCCCCGGCGTACCTGACCCGCGAGGACATCCCGGAGGAGACGGTCGCAAACGAGCGCCGTATCGCCGAGGAGACCGCCCGCGAGGAGGGCAAGCCGGAGCAGGCCCTGCCGAAGATCATCGAAGGCCGGGTGAACGGCTTCTTCAAGGAGAACACCCTCCTCGACCAGCCCTTCGCCAAGGACAACAAGAAGTCCGTGCAGAAGGTCCTGGAAGAGGCCGGTGTCTCGCTGAAGCGCTTCGCACGCTTCCGCGTCGGCGCCTGAGAGCCCCGTTCCTGACGCATCCCGCAGGCCGGTTCTGTTCGCTCAGAGGTGGAGCACACCCAGCACCGCGTACAGAACCGGAACGGGCCCGATAAGGTCGGGCACAGGGCAGTTGTGACGAGGAGGCCATTGCCGCAGAGGGAACCGCGAGGATCCGACGGCAATGGCCTCTTTCGTATGTGCACGAGGAGATCTCCATGACCTGCAATGACACCGGCAAAGAGAGTGAAATGCGCCGGCGCTTCCTGCTGAAGCTCTCCGGCGAGGCGTTCGCCGGCGGCGGTGGGCTCGGTGTCGACCCCGACGTCGTGCACAAGATGGCCCGGGAGATCGCCTCGGTCGTCCGCGACGGTGCCGAGATGGCCGTCGTCATCGGGGGCGGCAACTTCTTCCGCGGCGCCGAGCTCCAGCAGCGCGGTATGGACCGGGCCCGCTCCGACTACATGGGCATGCTCGGCACCGTCATGAACTGCCTGGCGCTCCAGGACTTCCTGGAGAAGGAAGGCATCGACTCGCGGGTACAGACCGCCATCACGATGGGCCAGGTCGCCGAGCCGTACATTCCGCTGCGCGCCATCCGGCACCTGGAGAAGGGCCGCGTCGTCATCTTCGGCGCCGGTATGGGCATGCCGTACTTCTCCACCGACACCACCGCGGCCCAGCGTGCCCTGGAGATCAACGCCGAGGTGATGCTCATGGGCAAGAACGGCGTGGACGGCGTCTACGACTCGGACCCCGCGCGCAATCCGGCGGCGGAGAAGTTCGACGCGCTCGAGTACGGCGAGGTCATCACCCGCGACCTCAAGGTCGCCGACATGACCGCGATCACGCTCTGCCGCGACAACAAGCTGCCGATCCTCGTCTTCGAGCTGCTCGCCGAAGGCAATATCGCCCGCGCGGTCAAGGGTGAGAAGATCGGCACCCTGGTGAGCAACCAGGGCACCCGGGTCTGACCGTCCCGCCGACGGTCCTCGCGGGCGCGAACCGGTCCGCGCCCGCCCGGCGCCGTCGGCAACACGGCGGCGCACGAACGGCACGGTACGGGGATGGACAACAGCCTGCCGGTCGGACACCGTGCAGGAATCAGGGCATCGCGGGGGCCGGGGCGGCCCGCGGGGCGGCCGTCAGCTCACAGCCCCGGATGAAGCAGTCAGGCTCATTCATCGAACCAGGAGCACGTGGTGATCGAAGAGACCCTCCTCGAAGCCGAGGAAAAGATGGAGAAGGCGGTCGTCGTCGCCAAGGAGGACTTCGCCGCTATCCGCACCGGCCGTGCGCACCCGGCGATGTTCAACAAGATCGCGGCGGAGTACTACGGCACGATGACGCCGATCAACCAGCTCGCGTCGTTCTCCGTCCCGGAGCCCCGGATGGCCGTGGTGACTCCGTTCGACAAGAGCTCGCTGCGCAACATCGAACAGGCCATCCGCGACTCGGACCTTGGCGTCAACCCGTCGAACGACGGCAATATCATCCGGGTGACGTTCCCCGAGCTGACCGAGGAGCGCCGCCGGGAGTACATCAAGGTCGCCAAGAGCAAGGGCGAGGACGCCAAGATCTCCATTCGCAGCATCCGGCGCAAGGCCAAGGAGACCATCGACAAGGCCATCAAGGACGGCGAGGTCGGTGAGGACGAGGGCCGCAGGGGCGAGAAGGAGCTCGACGACACCACCGCCAAGTACGTCACGCAGGTGGACGAGCTGCTCAAGCACAAGGAGTCCGAGCTGCTCGAAGTCTGAGCTCACCGTCTCAAGGTCCGAGGTCGAAGGCTGCAATCTGTGAACGACTCATCCTGGGGAGCGCCGCAAACGAACGCCGGGGACGCCCGGTACTGGGGTCCGCCCGAGCAGGGCTACGCCACCCCTTCGGCGCTGCCCCGCCCGGGCGATGGTCAGGTGCCCGCCCACGACGTGAGTGTCCCCGTGCACGATGTGGGGGGCGAAGCGTCGCAGACTCGGCGTATGCCCATTGTGTCCGACCCAGGGGGTCCCGCCGGCGGGGGAGACGGCCGTGACGGCCGGCACCGTCCCGAAGGCCCCGGTTTCACAGGCCCCGCCGGCCCTCCCGGCGGTGCGCAGCCGTACGGCCACGACGAGCCGGAGCCCACCCCCGGGCAGCCGGCTGCCCCGTCAGCCGGTACCGCCGGTACCGCGCCGTCGGGGAAGGGCAAGAAGCGCGCGGGGCGGGATCTGCGCGCCGCGATAGGAGTCGGCCTGGGACTCGGCGCGGTCATCCTGGCCGCGCTCTTCTTCTACAAGCCGGTCTTCCTGGGCGTGATCGTGCTGGCGGTCGTCGTCGGTCTGTGGGAGCTGACCTCACGGCTGCGCGAGCGCAAGGGCATCCGGGCCCCGTTGGTGCCGCTGGCCCTCGGCGGCGCCGCCATGACCATCGCCGGGTACGTACGGGGCGCGGAGGGCGCGTGGGTGGCCATGGCGCTCACGGCCCTCGCCGTCCTGGCGTGGCGGATGACGCAGCCCCCGGCCGACTATCTGCGGGATGTGACGGCAGGCCTCTTCGCCGCCTTCTACGTACCCTTCCTCGCCACCTTCGTGGCCCTGATGCTGGCCGCGGACGACGGGCCGTGGCGGGTGCTGACGTTCCTGATCCTCACCGTGGTCAGCGACACCGGCGCATACGCGGTGGGCTGGCGCTTCGGCCGGCGCAAGCTGGCTCCCCGCATCAGCCCCGGCAAGACCCGCGAGGGGCTGATCGGCGCGGTGACCTTCGCCATGGGGGCCGGGGCGCTGTGCACCCAGTTCCTGATCGATGGGGGGAGCTGGTGGCAGGGGCTGCTGCTGGGGCTGGCGGTCTCGGTCAGCGCCACCCTGGGCGACCTGGGCGAATCGATGATGAAGCGGGACCTGGGCATCAAGGACATGGGCACCCTGCTGCCCGGACACGGCGGCATCATGGACCGCCTCGACTCCCTGCTGCCGACAGCTCCGGTGGTGTGGCTGCTGCTGGTGGTCTTCGTCGGCGCGGGCTGAAAGCGCACCGGTTACGCTGGATGGGTCTGCGTCCCCGCTGCGGCGGGGATCGTCCGGTGAGATCTCCCGGCGCAGGCGTCGCCGTGCCGTCGTCCCCGTGTCCGCGGGGATCACCACCCGTGCAGCTTTGAGGAGTACCTGCTCATGTCGGGGCCTGCCCCTGGAGAACTGACATTCGTCGCCCCGCGTGGCGCGAAGAAGCCGCCCCGTCATCTTGCCGATCTCAGCCCTCAGGAGCGCCGGGAGGCGGTCGCGGAGATCGGGGAGAAGCCCTTCCGCGCCAAACAGCTCTCGCAGCACTACTTCTCGCGGCTGGCGCACGACCCTCAGCAGTGGACCGACATCCCGGCCGCTGCCCGCGAGAAGCTGGCGGCGGGGCTGCTGCCCGACCTGATGAACGTGGTGCGGCACATCAGCTGTGACGACGACACCACCCGCAAGACGCTGTGGCGGCTGCATGACGGGACGCTGGTGGAATCGGTGCTGATGCGCTACCCGGACCGCGTCACCATGTGCATCAGCTCGCAGGCGGGCTGCGGGATGAACTGCCCGTTCTGCGCCACGGGCCAGGCCGGACTGGACCGGAACCTGTCCACGGCGGAGATCGTCCACCAGATCGTCGACGGTATGCGCGCCCTGCGGGACGGTGAGGTGCCCGGGGGGCCGGCACGGCTGTCCAACATCGTCTTCATGGGCATGGGCGAGCCGCTGGCCAACTACAAGCGGGTGGTCGGCGCCATCCGGCGGCTGACCGACCCCGAGCCGGACGGTCTCGGGCTCTCCCAGCGCGGCATCACCGTCTCCACGGTGGGGCTCGTGCCCGCGATGCTGCGCTTCGCCGACGAGGGCTTCAAGTGCCGGCTGGCGCTCTCCCTGCACGCGCCCGACGACGAACTGCGCGACACCCTCGTCCCGGTCAACACCCGCTGGAAGGTGCGCGAGGTGCTGGACGCGGCCTGGGAGTACGCGGCCAAGTCCGGCCGCCGGGTGTCGATCGAGTACGCGCTGATCAAGGACATCAACGACCAGGCCTGGCGGGCCGACCTGCTGGGCCGGCTGCTGAAGAACAAGCGGGTGCACGTCAATCTCATCCCGCTCAACCCGACTCCCGGCTCCAAGTGGACCGCCTCCCGGCCGGAGGACGAGGCCGAGTTCGTACGGACGCTGGAGTCGCATGGTGTGCCGGTGACCGTTCGGGATACCCGGGGCCAGGAGATCGACGGTGCGTGCGGCCAGCTCGCGGCCACCGAGCGCTGACGACCCGACCGCCGACCGCTGGGGTACGCCGACGCCCGACCGGCGTCGGAGCCTGACTGATAGTGTTCGAACGGGCCGTCCGTGCGGCCCGTGAAAACCGAACAGCCGACAGGGGAGCGCTCACAGCGCTGAGAGTGCGGCAGTACATCCGTACGCGCCGCAGACCCTCGAACCTCGCCCGGGTCATGCCGGGTAGGAAGTCGATGCACTGATGAAGAAGCACGCGCGGCGCGCTGCTGCCGCAACCACCGCTGTCCTCACCCTCGCACTCCTCGCCACCGCCTGCGGCGGCTCGGGCGGTAGCGGAGACGCCAAGACCGTCACCCTCGTCACCCACGACTCGTTCGCCGTCTCCAAGCCCGTTCTCAAGGACTTCGAGAAGCGCAGCGGCTACAAGGTCAAGGTGCTGCGCGGGGGTGACGCCGGAGCCGCCGTGAACCAGGCGGTGCTCAACAAGGGCAATCCCCAGGGCGACGTCTTCTTCGGC
Organism: Streptomyces sp. B15; assembly: GCF_018070605.1. Taxonomy (NCBI): domain Bacteria; kingdom Bacillati; phylum Actinomycetota; class Actinomycetes; order Kitasatosporales; family Streptomycetaceae; genus Streptomyces; species Streptomyces sp. B15. Next base: position 14,551 of record NZ_JAGPXJ010000014.1, on the reverse strand, counting down.
GTCGACAACACCCTGCTCTCCCGCCCCCTCGACAAGGGCGTCTTCGCGCCGTACAGGGCCAAGGGCCTCGACAAGGTGCCGCAGCGGCTGCAGGCCGACCCCGACAAACACCGGGTCACCCCGGTCGACACCGGCGACGTGTGCGTCAACTACGACCGCAAGTGGTTCGCCGACAAGAAGCTCGACCCGCCGCGCACCCTCGAGGACCTGACGAAGCCCCGCTACAAGAACCTCCTGGTGACCGAGGACGCCGCGGGCTCCTCACCCGGACTGGCGTTCCTGCTGGCGAGCGTCGCCGAGTTCGGCGAGGACGGCTGGCAGGGCTACTGGAAGAAGCTGCGCGCCAACGGCGTGGAGGTGGCGAGCAGCTGGGAGCAGGCCTACAACGACCGCTTCACCGGCTCGCGCGAGGGCAAGGGCAAGGGCGACAAGCCGCTCGTCGTCTCCTACGCCTCCAGCCCGCCCGCCGAGGTGCTGGGCGTCGAGAACCCGCCCGAGAAGGCGCCGACCGGCGTCGCCAAGGGCACCTGCTTCCGGCAGACCGAGTACGCCGGGCTGCTCAGCGGCGCCGAGAACACCAAGGGCGGCAAGGCGCTGCTGGACTTCCTGCTCAGCAAGCGGTTCCAGGAGGACCTGCCGCTGCAGATGTTCGTCAGCCCGGTCCGTGAGGACGCCCGGCTGCCGAAGCTGTTCTCCAAGTACGGCGAGACCGTCGACGACCCGGCCACCGTCGCCCCGAAGAAGATCGCTGAACACCGTGAGCAGTGGATCAAGACGTGGACCTCGCTCGCCGTGAAGTAGCAGCCCCGGACGCCGCGGACGCCCCTGAGGTGCCGGACGTCGCGGACCTGATGGGCGGCCCGGCCGGGCCGGAGCCGGACGTCACCGCCGTGGCGCCCCGTTCGAGGACCGGGTGGGTGCGGCTCGGTCTGATGGCTGTGCCGGCGGCCTTCTTCGCCGTCTTCTTCGGCTACCCGGTGGTCGCCATCGTCGGGCGGGGGCTGCGTGAGGGCGGACAGTGGCAGCTCGGCCGGATCGGGCAGGTGCTGAGCGACCCGGACATCCTCCAGGTGGTGTGGTTCACCCTCTGGCAGGCCGCCGCCTCGACAGCGCTCACCCTCGCGCTGGCACTGCCGGGTGCCTATGTGTTCGCGCGGTTCGACTTTCCGGGCAAGCGGGTGCTGCGTGCCGTGGTGACCGTGCCGTTCGTCCTGCCGACCGTCGTGGTCGGCTCCGCCTTTCTCGCACTGGCGGGACGCGGGGGAGTCCTGGACGAATGGTTCGGGGTACGGCTGGACACCAGTGTGTGGGCGATCCTGCTCGCGCATGTCTTCTTCAACTACGCGGTCGTGGTGCGCACCGTGGGCGGCCTGTGGTCCCAGCTCGACCCGCGCCAGGAGGAGGCCGCACGGGTGCTGGGGGCCGGTCGCCTCACCGCCTGGCGGCGGGTCACCCTGCCGGCGCTGGCACCCTCCGTGGCAGCTGCCGCGCTGATCGTCTTCCTTTTCACCTTCACCAGCTTCGGTGTCATCCAGGTACTGGGCGGTCCGCGCTACGCCACACTGGAGGTGGAGATCTACCGGCAGACCGCCACCTTGCTGGACCTGCCGACGGCGGCTGTGCTGACGCTCGTCCAGTTCGCGGCCGTCGCCGCGCTGCTGGCGGTGCACGCCTGGTCGCTGCGCAAGCGGGAGAGCGCGCTCAGCCTCGTCCCAGCGGAACACACCGCACGGCGTCCCGCAGGTGCCGGGCAGTGGGTGCTGCTGTGCTCCGTGCTGGGCGTGATCCTTGTGCTGACTGTTGTGCCGCTGCTGGTGCTGGTACAGCGGGCATTCGGGGGGCCGGACGGGTACGGGTTCACCTTTTTCCGCGCACTGGCGGCACAGTCCGACAGTGCGACCTTTGTCGTCGCGCCTGTCGAGGCCGTCGGCAACTCACTGGCCTACGCCGCCGTCGCGACCGTCATCGCCCTGGTGGTGGGTGGATCGGCCGCTGCCGCGCTCACTCTCCCCGATCCCCGGCGCCGTCCGGGCGGACGGGCCTTCGGCCTGGCACGGCTGGTGCGCGGTTTCGACGCGCTGCTGATGCTGCCGCTGGGCACCTCTGCCGTCACCGTCGGCTTCGGTTTCCTCGTCGCGCTGGACGAGCCCCCGCTCGATCTGCGCTCCACCTGGATCCTGGTGCCCCTCGCGCAGGCACTGGTGGGCGTGCCGTTCGTCATCCGCACCATGCTGCCGGTACTGCGCGCTGTGGACGTACGGCTGCGTGAGGCCGCTGCCGTGCTGGGCGCCTCCCCGCTGCGCGCCTGGCGGGAGGTCGACTTCCCGCTCGTGCGGCGGGCACTGGTGGTGGCCGCCGGGTTCGCCTTCACCGTCTCGCTGGGCGAGTTCGGGGCGACAGTTTTCATCGCCCGCCCGGACACTCCCACCCTGCCGGTCGCGGTGGCCAGGATGCTGGGCCGCGCCGGGGAGTCGTACTACGGCCAGGCGATGGCCCTGAGCACCATCCTGATGCTCGTCTGCGCGGGCGTTCTGCTCGCGCTGGAGCGCGTCCGAATCGACCGCCAGGGGGAGTTGTAGATGCTGCGGCTGGACGGTGTCACCGTGCGCTTCGGGGAGCGGACCGCGCTGGACGCGGTCGACCTGGAGGTGGCCGCACACGAGACGGTGTGCGTACTGGGGCCCAGCGGCAGCGGGAAGTCCACCCTGCTGCGGGTCGTCGCCGGGCTGCAACAGGCCGACGCGGGACGAGTGCTGCTGTCGGGGCGGGACCAGAGCGGGGTGCCGCCGCACCGGCGGGGCGTCGGGCTGATGTTCCAGGACCACCAGCTCTTCCCTCAGCGCGATGTCGCGGGAAACGTCGCCTTCGGACCGCGCATGCACCGCACGGACCGGGCCGAGACCGGGCGCAGGGTGGCCGAACTGCTGGACCTGGTGGGACTGCCGGGCGCCGGTGGGCGCGCCGTGACCGCGCTGTCCGGCGGTGAGCAGCAGCGCGTCGCGCTCGCCCGCGCGCTGGCACCCGAGCCGAAGCTGCTGATGCTGGACGAACCGCTGGGCCAGCTCGACCGCGGACTGCGCGAGCGCCTCGTCGTGGAGCTGCGGGGCCTCTTCCGGCGACTGGGTACGACGGTGCTCGCTGTCACGCACGACCACGGGGAGGCCTTCGCACTCGCCGACCGCGTGGTGGTCATGGAGAACGGACGCATCGCGCAGGCCGGCACCCCGCTGGAGGTCTGGCAGCGCCCCGCCTCCGCGTTCGTGGCCCGCTTCCTGGGCTTCGACAACATCACCGCGGCCACCGTCCACGGGGAGAGGGCGGTCACCGGCTGGGGCCACATCGCCGTCCCCCAGGGCACTCCACAGGGCAGCACCCTGCTGCTCGTACGCCCTGGAGGGGTGCTGCTGCGCGCACCGGATGAGGGGCTGCGCTGCACGGTGGAGGCGCGGACGTTCCGGGGCGGGGACGCCTCTACGGTGACCGTCCTGCTGCGTCCGCACGAGGGGCCGGCCCTGGAGGCCGCCTGCACGCTGCGGGACGCTCCGCAGGAGGGCATCGAGGTGGGTGTGGTCTTCGACCCGCGCGAGGTGGTCGCACTGGACGGCGGGGAGGGGGCGGTCGCCGAACCGCCCACACAGCCGGCCGGCAGCCGCTCGTAGCCGTGGGACGCCGATCCGCTGTTCGGACAGCCCTCCCCGGGGGTCCTCCGGCGTACCGTCTCAGTGCGGTGGGAGCGGAGTGAGCAGCCCGGCCGTCGTGGCGAGTGCCGTGAACACTGCCCACAGCACGCCGGCCCGCAGCAGCGTCACAGCCCGCCCCAGTCGGCGGGGCGCCCCGATCCGGTCCAGCAGCTCCCCCAGCGGCGCACGGGCGTGCCGGGCCCGGGTGAGCGCCGCCAGCACGGCACCGGCCACACAGCATCCGGTGAGTGTCGCCGTCGCCCCCACCAGCGGGCCGGGCGCGAGCGGCGCGCCACCGGTGAGCCGCGCGCGGGCGAGGGCCACCAGTGCCGCCGCAACAGCGCTGAGTGCGCCCAGCGAGCGGCCGAGGAAGAGCGCTTCGCGTACCAGTGTGCGTCCTGCCAGCAGCCGTACCGGTCCCGGCCGCAGGGCGCCCAGCAGGCGGCCGCTCCACGCTGCCAGGCCGGGACCGGCCAGCATCAGCCCGAACGCCGCGAGCAGCCACCCGGCGGCCAGCGGTGAGGTCGCCAGGTCCTCGACGCGCACCTCCCGGTCTTCGAGCCGTGCGGTGCCGGTCACGGTTGCCACCCGCGGTGCGTAGGCGGCCAGCAGCAGCCCGCCGGAAGTCAGCGCGGCCCCCCACAGCAGCCCCGCCCGGCAGGAGGGGCCGGAAGCGTCCCGGCGCCCGGCGCCGGTCTGCTCGGATCCGGTCGGCCCCCGGTGGCTCCGTGCCGGTGTCCCAGGTTCCGCCGCCGCGCCCGCTGCCGGTGCCGGGGCACCGGATCTGGCTCCCCAGGCGGCGGCGAGCGCGGTCAGCAGGGGGACGGTGCTCAGCAGTGTCACGACGGCGGGTGCGGGCAGCGGCTGCTCGGGAAGCGGGAGCCCGGTGGCGGCTCCCGGCAGCGTCAACCCGTGCACCGAGCCGTCGGTGCCGACGAGACCGCCGATGCCGCCCCGTGCGGTCACCAGCAGAACCAGTGCGCTGCCCGCCAGGCCGGGGACCGCGGCGGTGCGCGCGGCCAGCAGCGGCAGCCGGGCGGGCCCCAGCCCGGCGGCGTCCAGCCCGGAGCGGACCTCGGGGCGCGGCTCGGTGCGTCCGAGGGCCGCGGCGAGCTGTGCGGCGACGGCGAGCGGGACCAGGCACCACAGCAGGCGCACCAGTGCGGCGACCCGGTGGCCGGGGTGTTCCAGGGCGTAGGAGAGGGTGGCGAGCAGCAGCAGTCCGATGCCTGCCGAGGCGCACAGGAGCAGCAGCCGGAGCAGGAGCGTCAGGGGCGGTGCGGTGAGTGTCAGACGGAGAGTGAGCACGCTGCCGCGCCTTCCGATCCTGCGGAGCGTGCGGCAGCGCCGCTGTGGGCGGGGGCGCGGGACCGCCGCCCGTCGGTGAGTGTGACGATGCGGTCCGCGAGCGCTGCGCCGGTCGCGTCGGAGGTGCGTGCCGCCTGGTCGAGGGTGAAGTCGTGGGAGGCGAGGAGGACGGTGATGCCGTGCGAACGGGCCGCCGCGCTGAGCGCCCGCAGCACTTGAGCGCGGTCGCTCTGGTGCAGCGGGGCGGTGGGTTCGTCGGCGAAGAGCACGGTGGGGGAGTGGACGAGGGCGCGGGCCACCGCGACGCGCTGGCGCTGTGCTTGGCGGAGCGCGGCGGGCCGCTTGCTCGCGCAGTCGCCCACGTCCAGCCGGTCCAGCCAGCAGCGGGCTGCGCGGCGGGCGGCGCGGTAGCCGCTGCCGTGCAGCAGGAGAGGGAGCGCGGCGTTCTCCCAGGCGGTCAGTTCGGGGACGAGGCGGGGGCTGCTGTCGATCCAGCCGAAGCGGTGCAGCCGCAGTCGCTCACGGGCGGCCCGGCCGAGGGTGTGCACGGGGGCGCTGTTGAACCACACTTCGCCCTGTTCGGGCAGCACCTGACCGGACAGACAGCGCAGCAGTGTGGTCTTTCCGCTCCCCCGGGGGCCTGTGAGGGCGACGATCTCGCCCTCCCGGACACCGATCGAAACGCCCTGCAGCGCGGGTGAACCGTCGTAGGCGTAGTGCAGTCCTCGCGCCCAGAGCACGTCGTCCGGCGGGGCGGTCATGGGGCACCTCCACTCAACATCGCGAGCCGTCATTCCCTCTGGAGGGTGAAACGAGGGGCGGTGGCATCGGTCACTGGACCGATGCCACCGCCCCTCATGCGGCCGTGCCGGGTGGCCTGCGGGTTCCGGGCGCGTCGCCGCTCACAGCTTCGCCCGCGCTCTCAGCTGCGCTCACGCGTACAGCTTGCTGAGGCCTACAGCTTGGTCCACGCCTCCGTCAGTACGGAGCGCAGGATCTGCTCGGCCTCGTCGAACACCTTCTGGTCGGAGATCAGCGGCGGGGCGAGCTGGACGACCGGGTCGCCACGGTCGTCGGCGCGGCAGTACAGACCGTTCTCGTACAGCGCCTTGGACAGGAAGCCGTACAGGACGCGCTCGGACTCCTCCTCGGTGAACGTCTCCTTGGTGGCCTTGTCCTTGACGAGTTCGATGCCGTAGAAGAAGCCGTTGCCGCGGACGTCGCCGACGATCGGCAGGTCGTGCAGCTTCTGCAGGGTGCTGTAGAAGTTGCCCTCGTTGTCCAGCACGTGCTGGTTGAGGCCCTCGCGTTCGAAGATGTCGAGGTTGGCCAGGGCGACGGCGGCCGAGACCGGGTGGCCGCCGAAGGTGTAGCCGTGCAGGAAGGTGTTGTCACCGTTGTAGAAGGGCTCGGCGAGGCGATCGGAGATGATCGCGGCTCCTATCGGGGAGTAGCCGGACGTCATGCCCTTGGCGCAGGTGATGATGTCGGGCACGTAGCCGAACTTGTCGCAGGCGAAGACGGTGCCCAGCCGGCCGAAGGCGCAGATGACCTCGTCGGAGACGAGCAGCACCTCGTACTTGTCGCAGATCTCGCGGACCCGCTGGAAGTATCCGGGCGGCGGGGGGAAGCAGCCGCCGGCGTTCTGCACCGGCTCCAGGAAGACCGCGGCGACGGTCTCCGGGCCCTCGAAGAGGATCTGCTGCTCGATCTGGTCGGCGGCCCAGCGGCCGAACGCCTCCGGGTCGTCGCCGTGGATCGGGGCGCGGTAGATGTTGGTGTTGGGCACCTTGTGTGCGCCGGGGACCAGCGGCTCGAAGGGCGCCTTGAGGGCCGGCAGCCCGGTGATGGCCAGGGCGCCCTGCGGGGTGCCGTGGTAGGCGACGGCCCGCGAGATGACCTTGTGCTTCATCGGGTTGCCGGTCAGCTTGTGGTACTGCTTGGCCAGCTTCCACGCCGTCTCGACCGCCTCGCCGCCGCCCGTGGTGAAGAAGACCTTGTTCAGGTCGCCGGGCGCGTGGTGCGCCAGCCGCTCGGCCAGTTCGATCGCCTTGGGGTGCGCGTAGGACCAGATGGGGAAGAAGGCGAGGTCCTGGGCCTGCTTGTTGGCGGCCTCCGCCAGCTCGGCGCGGCCGTGCCCCGCCTGGACGACGAACAGGCCCGCCAGGCCGTCGAGGTAGCGCTTGCCGTCGGTGTCGTAGATGTAGACGCCCTCGCCGCGGGCGATGGTCGGAACCGGCGCGTGCTGGTACGACGACATGCGGGTGAAGTGCATCCACAGGTGGTCGTTCGCGGTGCGGGAGAGGTCCTTGCTCCCCTGGCTGGCGTGACTGTCCTTGCTCACTGTTATCGCGTTCCCCATGTGTAGGTCTGCTTGCGCAGCTTGAGGTAGACGAAGCTCTCCGTCGACCGCACGCCCGGCAGGGTCCGGATGCGTTTGTTGATCAGTTCGAGGAGATGGTCGTCGTCGTGGCACACGATCTCGACGAGCAGGTCGAACGAGCCCGCCGCGATCACGACGTAGTCGACCTCGTCGATCTCGGCGAGCGCGTCGGCGACCGGTTCGACGTCACCGTCGACCGTGACGCCGAGCATCGCCTGGCGCATGAAGCCGACGGTGAGCGGATCGGTCACGGCGACGATCTGCATGACGCCCTGCTCCTGGAGTTTCTGGACGCGCTGGCGCACGGCCGCCTCCGACAGGCCCACGGCCTTGCCGATGGCGGCGTACGGACGTCGTCCGTCCTCCTGGAGCTGTTCGATGATTGCCAGGGACACGGCATCCAGGGATGAGGAGCCGGCTGTCTTCTTCGAGTCGCGAGCCACGGGTGCCACTGTGCATGAGACATCCTCCGTCCCGCAACCCTTGAGCGATGTAATCCGCAGCCAATCGGGCGGCTGAACACTGATTCCGTTGTTCGGTGGCGTTGGGCATATCGAAAACGTTGCTCGGCCGGTTAGGGTGGCAGTCTCACCCAATGGACAACGGAGCAGGAGGGGTGCCAAGTGACCACCGAGCTGCGTCGACTGCGCAACTACATCGACGGGGAGTTCAGGGACGCCGCTGACGGCCGGACCACCGAGGTGGTCAACCCGGCGACGGGTGAGGCGTACGCCACGGCACCGCTGTCCGGCGCCGCCGATGTCGACGCCGCGATGGCCGCCGCCGAGGCCGCCTTTCCCGCCTGGCGGGACGCCACGCCCGGAACCCGTCAGCAGGCCATCCTCAAGATCGCCGATGCCCTGGAGGCGCGGGCCGACGAGCTGCTGGCCGCCGAGTGCGAGAACTGCGGCAAGCCGCTGGAGCTGACCCGGCAGGAGGAGCTGCCGATGATGCTCGACCAGATCCGCTTCTTCGCGGGCGCCGCCCGGATGCTGGACGGCAAGTCGGCCGGCGAGTACATGGAGGGCCTGACCTCCTTCGTGCGGCGCGAGCCGATCGGCGTATGCGCCCAGGTGGCGCCGTGGAACTACCCGGCGATGATGGCCGTGTGGAAGTTCGCCCCGGCCCTCGCGGCGGGCAACACGGTCGTGCTCAAGCCCTCGGACACCACCCCGGCCTCCACGGTCTTCATGGCCCAGGTGATGGGCGAGATCCTGCCCAAGGGCGTCTTCAACGTGGTGTGCGGTGACCGCGACACCGGCCGGCTGCTCGTCGAGCACAAGACCCCGGCGATGGCCTCGATCACCGGTTCGGTGCGCGCCGGTATGGAGGTCGCGGCCAGCGGCGCCAAGGACCTCAAGCGGGTGCACCTGGAGCTGGGCGGCAAGGCCCCCTGCGTCGTCTTCGACGACGCGGACATCCCGGCGGCCGTGGAGGGCATCAGGGACGGCGGCTTCTTCAACGCCGGGCAGGACTGCACCGCCGCGACCCGCGTACTCGTCCAGGAGGGCGTCTACGAGGAGTTCGTGCAGGCACTCGCCAAGGCCGCAGCCGAGGTGAAGACCGGCGACCTGAGCGACGAGGACTGCTTCTACGGCCCGCTGAACAACCCCACCCACCTGGAGAAGGTGGAGGGCTTCATCGACCGCCTGCCCGCCCACGCCAAGGTCGAGGCCGGCGGCGAGCGCGTGGGAGACAAGGGGTACTTCTACGCGCCGACCGTCGTCTCCGGGCTCAAGCAGGACGACGAGATCATCCAGAACGAGGTCTTCGGTCCGGTGATCACCGTCCAGAAGTTCACGGACGAGGCGCAGGCGGTCACCTGGGCCAACGACGTGGAGTACGCGCTGGCGTCGTCGGTGTGGACGACCAACCACGGCACCGCGATGCGGATGTCCAAGTCGCTGGACTTCGGCTGTGTGTGGATCAACACCCACATCCCGCTCGTCGCCGAGATGCCGCACGGCGGCTTCAAGAAGTCCGGCTACGGCAAGGACCTGTCGATGTACGGGCTGGAGGACTACACCCGCGTCAAGCACGTCATGACGGCGATGTGACCCCGCTCGCGCGGTGAGCGCTGCCCGGTGGGCGCCGCCCCGGTGGGCGCCGTCTCGCACCTCGGGGCCCGCACCCTGCCGCAGGGTGCGGGCCCCGTCGTACGCACACGCGATCGTCGTACGGTGCGCGGTCCCGGGCTCAGGACTGGTACGGGTTCCGGGGCTGCTGGCCCGCGAAGGGGTTGCCGCTGTGGGCGCCGCCCGGCTGCGGCGGCACACCGCCCGCGCCCTGCTGCGGGCCGGGCCCGCCGGCCGGAGCGGCGCCCTGGGCCAGCAGTTGTTCGGCCGACTCCTTGGAGACCTCCGTCTGCGCTCCGCAGAAGGTGCACTGGATCGAGTGCTTCGCAGGTGCGATCGGGAAGAGCGGGATGAAGAACAGCGAGAACTTCGTCACGCGCTTGCGCAGCGGGTGCGCGGACGGGTTTCCGCAGAAGCCGCAGAGGAGGTTCAGCATCGCCAGCTGCACCAGCTTGCTGCTGGTACCGAAAATGATCACGGCGGTATCCATTCACGAGTGCGTAGACGGCGTGTATGAGCCAATCATTCGCAGGTGCCCCGCGTAAGGCACCTCATGTAACAAGCCTGCCCCAACTCCCGCGGGCGGGCGAGGACTCCAAGGCGCTCACCAGCCGGGCGATGTGGTTGGTGGTGATCGCGTCGACGCCCAGTGCGGCGAGCCTGCGCATGGTGCGCACCCGATCGACCGTCCAGGCGGAGACCAGTCGTCCGTCGGCGTGCGCGCGGGCGATCAGTTCCGGGGTGAGCAAACCGAAGCCGTAGTTGAGCCAGCGGGGCCGCAGCTCCTCCAGCAGGGTCGGCCGCACCGGTGCCGCACGCTCCCAGGTGAGCGCCAGCTCGGCGCCCGGCTCCGCCGCGCGCACCCGCCGCATCGCCTCCGGGCCGCCGCAGTAGTAGACGCGTTCGGCCGCGTCGGCAGCGCGTACCGCGGCGACGGTGGCCGGCACCGCCGCCGGGTCCGGCAGGTCGATGAGCGTACGGACCGTGTCGGTGGCGGCCAGCGCGTCGGGGAGCGAGGGCACGCCCTCGGCCAGGGCGGTCAGCCGCTCGTGGGTGAGCGCGGCGAGCGCGGCCTCGTGGCCCCACAACCGCTCCAGCGTGCGGTCGTGCAGCACCACGGGGACCCCGTCGCGGGTGAGCCGTACGTCGAGTTCCACGGCGTCCGCACCCGCGGCCACGGCGGCGCGGAAGGAGGGCAGGGTGTTCTCCCGCGCCGCGAAGGGCGCGCCCCGGTGCGCCACCGCGGCCGGCCGCCCACGCGGCGGGCCGGCCTGCGGTGCGGCCGGAGCCGTCTCGTCGGTCACCCGGTGCGCTGCCAGGTCGCCAGATAGGTGTCGATCTCCTCGCACAGTCGGGCCTTGCCCGCCTCGTCCAGGAAGGACACCTTCACCGCGTTCCTGGCGAGCGTCGCGACGCCGGGCGCGTCCAGGCCCAGCAGCCGTGCCGTGATGCCGTACTCGGTGTTGAGGTCGGTGCCGAACATCGGCGGGTCGTCGCTGTTGACCGTCACCAGTACGCCCGCCTTGGCCATCTCGCCGATGGGGTGGCTATCCAGCGTGTCCACGGCCCGGGTCGCGATGTTCGAGGTGGGGCAGACCTCCAGCGGGATGCCGCGCTCGGCCAGGTGCTCCAGCAGCCGCGGGTCCTGGACCGCGCTGGTGCCGTGGCCGATGCGCTCGGCACGCAGCGAGGTGAGCGCGTCCCAGATCGTGCCCGGTCCCGTCGTCTCGCCCGCGTGCGGGACGCTGTGCAGCCCGGCGGCCAGCGCACGGTCGAAGTAGGGCTTGAACTGCGGCCGCGGCACACCGATCTCCGGTCCGCCGAGCCCGAAGGAGATCAGCCCGTCCGGTGCCAGCTCGGTGGCGATCCGGGTGGTCTCCTCCGCCGCCGCGAGTCCGGCCTCGCCGGGGATGTCGAATGTCCAGCGCAGCACCACGCCGAGTTCCCGCTCGGCGGCGCGGCGGGCGTCCTCGATGGCTTCCAGGAAGGCGCCGTCGGGAATGCCGCGGCTCACCGAGCTGTAGGGGGTGACGGTCAGCTCCGCGTACCGGATCGACTGCCGCGCCATGTCGCGGGCGATCTCGTACGTCAGCAGGCGCACGTCCTCGGCGTCCCTGATCAGGTCCACGACCGACAGATAGACCTGGATGAAGTGGGCGAAGTCGGTGAAGGTGAAGTACTCCGAGAGCGCGTCGGCGTCCGCCGGCACTCCCGCCTCCGGGTGGCGGGCCGCGAGCTCGGCCACGATCCGTGGCGAGGCGGAGCCGACGTGGTGCACGTGCAGCTCCGCCTTGGGCAGCCCTGCGATGAAGGCGGCCAGATCGTCGGAAGGATGGGACAAGGGGGCCTCCGGCTGGTTGCGGGTCCGCAACATCGTAGGCGGCTGCCGCACCGGGTGATGTCCGAGCTGCCGCTTAGCATGAGGGACAGGGAACGGAGTACAGGAGGGGGACGCGATGGACCAGGGGGCAGGGCAGATGCCGTCGGCCGGAGCGCCCGGGCACGGGGGCACGGGCAACGGCGCCGGCCCGGGTGAGGAGAAACCGCCCCCGATACCGACCGCGCCGGACGGACCGGGCCGCTCCTACGGCGGTCGGTACGCGCCGGGCCACGGCCCGCAAGGCGGCTCCGCGGGACAGGGGGCGCCGGGCGGATACGGCGGCGGACCGGCCGGACCCCCCGGCTATCCCGGCTACGCCGGACATCCCGGGGCTGGAGCCACCGGCTGGACCGGGGGTTACGACGGCTACGCGGGCCACGGCGGCTACGCAGGTCAGGGTGGCCCGGCCGGCTACGGTGGCCAGTCCGGCCACGACGGTTACGGTGCCGGGGCGTACGCGCCCTATGGATACGGATGGCAGGGGCCGCCTCCGCCGGCAGGGAAGTCCGTGGCGGCCATGGTGGTCGGCATCGCCAGCGTGGTGCTCGTCATCACCTGCTGGGGCAGCTTCCTCGCCGTCTTCTCCTCCGTCGTCGCGCTGGTCCTGGGCGTCAGTGCCCGGCGCGGAGTGGACCGGGGCGAGCTGGGCGGCGGCGGACAGGCGACGGCCGGGTTCATCCTCGGCATCGTCGGACTCGTGCTCTCGGTGGTCATCAGCACGCTGCTGATCCTCGGGCTGACGGTCTGGTCGGACGACTCCGGGAGTGGTCCGGGCGGCGGCGGCAGCGGTGACTCCTACGATGCGCGGGGCGCACGGGCTCCGGCGGCTCTGGCGCTGTAACGGCCGAGCCGCCGCTCGAACGCCGAGCAGCCGTATGTCAGTTGCGCCAGAGGCGGCCCTCCCGCGGGATGTGGGGAGGGCCGCCTTTCGCATGTGCCGCGCCGGAGTCCGCCCTCGCGCCGCCGCGGGCTCTCCCATCGCGAGGCGAAAGCTCCACCGGAGTATCGATTCCGTGGCGTAATCAAAAGATAACTACGGAATCCCTTGTTGGATGGTCGAACCCCTGTCAGGATCGGCTGCCAACAGTGGTCCGGGCCACGGTGCCGTGTCAGGTGAACCGTGGCCTGAGGCCGCCGGAGCACGCCGTACGCCGTAGTGGTCAGGAGTCCCGATGGTCCAGCGCTTCGATGTGTCCGAACGGTTCGCCGCGGGCGCCCAGTACGTCGCGGGCAGGCTGGGGCCCGGTACCTCGGGCCGTACGCACGCGGTCGTCGACCCGGCGACCGGCCAGGAGCTCCACACGTACGAGCTGGCCGGCGCAGCCGACGTCGACACCGCCGTGAGTGCGGCCGCCGAGGCCCTGCCCGGCTGGGCGGGCGCCACCCCCGCCGAGCGCTCCGACGCGATGCACCGCTGGGCGGCCCGGCTGACGGAGCTGACCGACGAGTTCGTCCACGCCGAGTCGCTCCAGTGCGGCAAGCCGCTCAAGCTCTCCGCCGAGTTCGACGTCCCCGGCTCCTTCGACAATGTCGCCTTCTTCGCGGGCGCCGCCCGTCACCTCACCGGTGCGGCGGCGGCCGAGTACAGCGGCGAACATACCTCCGCCATCCGCCGGGAACCGCTCGGCGTCATCGGCTCCATCGCCCCGTGGAACTATCCGCTCCAGATGGCGGCCTGGAAGATCCTCCCAGCTGTGGCGGCAGGCAATACCATCGTCCTCAAGCCCTCCGAGCTCACCCCGTTCACCTCCCTGATGTTCGCGCAGGCCGCACACGAGGCGGGCATCCCGGCCGGTGTCATCAACATCGTCACGGGCGCGGGCCGGGACGCGGGTGAGGCGCTCGTCGCACATCCCGGCGTCGCCATGACCTCCTTCACCGGCTCCACCGCGGTCGGCAGGCGCGTCGCCGAGATCGCCACCACGGCCTCCCGGCCCGCCAAGCGCCTCCATCTGGAACTGGGGGGCAAGGCCCCCTTCCTGGTGTTCGACGACGCCGACCTCCAGGCCGCGGCCCACGGCGCGGTCGCGGGCGCGCTGATCAACACCGGGCAGGACTGCACAGCGGCGACCCGCGCCTACGTCCAGCGCCCACTGTTCGACGCGTTCGTCTCCGCCGTCGCCGACCTCATGAGCGACGTGCGCGTCGGTGATCCGTTCGCCGACGGTACGGACCTGGGGCCGCTCATCTCCCACGCACAACGCGACCGGGTGGCCGGTTTCGTGGACCGGGCCCGCTCCTACGCCACCATCGTCACCGGCGGTGAGGCTCCTGGCGGGGAACTGGCCAAGGGCGCGTACTACCGGCCGACGCTCATCACCGACGCGCCGCAGGACAGCGAGGTCGTTATGCAGGAGATCTTCGGCCCCGTTCTGGTCGTCCTCCCCTTCGACTCCGACGATGAGGGCATCGCCCTGGCCAACGACACCCCCTACGGACTCGCCGCCTCCGCCTGGAGCCGTTCCGTCTTCCGCACCGGGCGCGCCGCGCGGGAGCTCCAGGCCGGCTGTGTGTGGCTCAACGACCACATCCCGATCATCAGCGAGATGCCGCACGGCGGCTACAAGGCCTCCGGCTACGGCAAGGACATGTCCGCCTACTCCTTCGAGGAGTACACGCAGGTCAAGCACGTCATGTCGGAGACGACCGGCGTGGTGCGCAAGGACTGGCACCGCACCGTCTTCGGCGACCGCTGACAGCACCCGCCGCACCCGACCCTTCACTC